>OMIV01000072.1 GCA_900299185.1 Planctomycetaceae bacterium | reverse complement strand
CTGTAAGGCGGCTTATCGAACGTGCTGCCGTCGCCCGTAACACGAGGGTCAGCAGCGGCAGTCAGTTCTTTCATCAAGAGGTCGCTCAGCTCTTGTCGCTTTGATGCGTAGGCCGGATCGGTCGCGACGTTCTGCACTTCGTCTGGATCGGTGCGCAGATCGAACAACTCTTCAGCCGGGCGTTTGGCGAAGGCATAGTCGTAGTGCCATTTCCATTGAGCTTCATGCCGATGCTCGACGAGCCAGGCTTTCGTCAGGCTGGCGTCCATGTCGGGGAATGCCACGCGCGTGTTGTTCGCGAGTTCGTTGTGTGTCGGCGCCGAAGTCTCCGTCACTTCATAGGGACTTCCGAGTGGCCAGCGGTCCGGCTTGAAGTTGCGGATGTAGAGGAAGTCTTTGGTGCGAATCGCTCGCTGAGGATACGGCAAGTTTCCTTCGCGTGCGTTGCCGACATGCCGCTCGCGTCCTGTGATCACCCAATTGCGCTGCGGGTCAACTTGCCCGGACCGATCAGACTTCAACACGTTGACCAAACTGCGGCCCGTCATTTGAGCTGTCGGAGAAACTCCACCCGCCTGAAGAAACGTCGGGCACAGATCCATGATGTTGACGAAGTCGTCGACAACTCGTCCGCCCTTCTGCCCCGGCCAGCAGGCAGCCAAGGTCACTCCGGTGCCGAAGGAATAGAGATTACACTTCCCGCCGGGGAAACCCGGAGCACCATGATCGCCACTGATGACGACGAGCGTGTTGTCCAATTCTCCGATCGCTTCCAGCTTCTTAAGCAGCTCGCCGATGCCAGCGTCCCACGCTTGGATCTCGCCGAGATAGTCCGCGAAGTCGGCTCGCACTTCAGGAACGTCAGGCAGGAACTTCGGCAACTTGCCTTTGAGCTGATCGGGATCAATGCCCCAGAGCTTCTTGCCCGAGTCTTTCTCCCAGAGTCGATGCACGAGAGTTGGACCGAACCAATAGAGGAAGGGCTGGCCTTCTTTGCGATCCTTCAAGAAGTCATCGAAGTTCCCGCGTACTTCGCCGAGCAATTCGTCCTTCGCCACATCAAACGATTGGCCCTTGGCCACCATCTTGGTGACGTTTTCGGAGAAGTTGTTGTAGCGACCACCAGCCTTCTCGTAGGCGTACTTGCCAGCTCCAAAAGGCGCATCATTGGGAGCACCTGGACTCCACACCTTCCACGTTTCGCCGATGTGGTAACCCGAGTCGCGGAGCATGTGCGGGAAGCTCGGAATGGTCGGATCCCACTGAGCCCCGACCAGAATCGCGCCTTTGCCCGTCCGGAAAAAGTACTGACCCGACAGCAATGAACTACGACATGGCGTGCATGACGGAGCCGTCACGAAGGCATTGCGAAACAGCACGCCATTGCGAGCGACTCGGTCAATGTTGGGAGTCTTCACCACTTTGTTTGGCGACGGTCGAGACTCATGCTCGGCGTAGATACTGGCATAGCGGCCCCAGTCATCTGCGAAGCAAAACAAGATATTGGGACGAGCAGCCTTCTCGGCCGCTTCCGTCAGACTGCAAGCAAACCAACACACGAGCGCGACCAACAACTGCTTCATGACATTCCTAGGTTGGGTTGTGAATGAGAACGATCGACGAGTCATCCTCAGGGCCAGGCCAAGAACAATTCCGTAACTTGAAGAGCATCTTTGCTGACGCGTCTCAGTCGCGGAGCGACTGAGCTACGTAGCCGAGTCGTTTCGCGACTCGATTTGGTTCGAGAACCAGCACTCACCATCAAACGGCGCGTCCGATGATGTACCGCAAGGGATCAACTTCAGTTCGCAAGATCCGCAGCGACTCAGCACTGGGGGCTGGTGTGACAGCAACATGATCGCGCACCAGCAATTCAAAGCCCGTGTTGGCCTGCACCTGCTCGACCGTGACACCGGGATGAACCGACTCAATCTGCATGCGCTTCGTCGTGTCGTCATAGCCCAGTACAGCCAGACTCGTGATGACCTTATGCGGCCCGGTGTCTGCCGGAAGTCCGACAGCCTCGCGAGCACCAGGGCCTGTGAGGTAACCGGGGGTCGTCATGAAATCGAGCCGCTCAGCAAACCGGCGTTTGATGTGCGGAGTGATGACCAGCGTGCGGCGGCACAACGAACCTAGATCGTTCGCACCGCCACTGCCCGGCAAACGCACTTTCGGCTGCTGATAGTCGTCCCCAATCATGGTCGAGTTCAGATTGCCGAACTTGTCGAGCTGCGCTCCACCCAAAAAGACATAGTCAACGAGACCTCGCTGACAGGTCTCCATGATGTCGGCCATGCTGGTCGCCATCAGACCTTTATAGAAGGTGCGTGAGTCTCCAACGCTGATCGGCATGCGGGGCAGCAAAGGCCCGATGCCACCAGCTTCAAACATCAGCATCAAGTTCGGAGCCGTTGTCTTCTGAGCCAACATCGCTGCCGCGCACGGCACGCCCGTGCCTACGACGACCAATGCCCCGTCTTCGAGGACGCTAGCAGCGGCACACAGCATGAGTTCAATCGGGTTGTAGTCTGGCATCTCAATTTGCTCCTTGTCGTTGACAGCGTTGCGTCTCGCCTTTGGAATGCCAATCAACTCGGCCATCAAATGCTGCCGATGAGTACCCTGCCAGTCTCCCCCCGCCCTATCCAACCGGAGCCCGCCCATGCTCAGCATCCTCGGACGCCCCGCCACCAACGTTTCTGCTGGTGCCAGCTTTTGCGATCGCATGTCGCGTCGGTCGTTTCTCACGATCGGTGGCTTTGCGATGGGTGGCATCGCGTTGCCGCAAGTTCTCCGAGCAGAGTCCGCGGCCCGCACCGGTTCGAGCCATAAAGCCATAATTAACATCTACTTACCCGGAGGACCATCTCACGCGGACCTCTGGGATTTGAAGCCTGATGCACCGTCTGAGATCCGTGGTGAGTTCCGCCCTATCGCCACCAACGTGCCCGGCATTGAGATCTGCGAACTGTTCCCTCGCATGGCTCAGATGATGGATAAGTTCGTGCCCGTGAGGTCGATCTCGGATGCCGATGGTGCTCATGACGGCTTCCAGTGCATGACCGGTCGCAAGAAGGGCGACCGCAAACCAGCCGGTGGATGGCCAGCCGCCGGTTCATGGATTTCGAAGCTGCAAGGCCCCGTCAACGGAGCGGTCCCGCCGAATTTGGCATTGATGTACACAACGGGAAATCGCACCTGGGGCGAACCAGCCGAAGGTGGTTTCTTGGGAGTGGCGCATACTCCGTTCAATCTGCTCGGAACCAAAGCTCGCAGTTCGCCAGAAGCGATGGTGCTGCAAGGCATCACTCTCGAACGCCTGAAAGACCGCGACCAATTGATGAAGTCGTTCGATGGTTTCCGACGTTCAGCAGATACCAAAGGAGTGATGGAGAGCCTCGACGTTTACACGCAGCAAGCTCTCGGCATTTTGACGACCTCCAAGCTCGCCGAAGCCTTGGATCTCTCGAAAGAAGATCCTCGAATCCTCGCCCGCTACGGCAAGAGCGAAGAAGCGTTCCAACGTGACGGTGCTCCGCGAATGATCGAAAACTTCTGCGTAGCTCGTCGCTTGGTCGAAGCAGGTGCTCGATATGTTTCATTGAACTACAGCCGTTGGGACTGGCACGGCGGTGACGGCATGAACTTCCCCATGTCGCGAGAAGAGTTCCCGTTGCTCGATCAAGGTTTGTCAGCGCTCGTTACCGACCTTCACGAACGCGGTCTCGACAAAGACGTGTCCGTGGTGGTGTGGGGCGAGTTCGGTCGTACGCCCAAGATCAACAACATGAATAGCCGCGATCACTGGCCTCGCGTGTCTTGCGCGATGTTGGCTGGCGGTGGCATGAAGACCGGCCAAGTGATCGGTAAGACGAATCGCTACGCCGAATACGCCGTCGAACGCCCCGTCAAATTCCAAGAGGTCTTCGCAACGCTCTATAAGTGTGCCGGAGTTGATCCTCGCCAAGTTCGAATCTTCGACGTGGCTGGCGTTCCTCAATACATCGTCGACGAAGGCATCGAACCAATTCACGAGCTGGTCTAACCGCTCACCAAAGCTGGCCGAAAACAAACGAACCCGCAGTGGGGAGAGAAGCGATTGCGATCTCATCCTCACTGCGGGTTCTGCATTTGTAGTGCTCTCACGAACCAGTCTTCTGACACTCGGCCACGAGTCAAACTTGGAGCTACGGTCACGACGTAAAGAGCGAGCGGACTCACGTGGACTCGTTTCGCGAATTCAAACTAGATTGGCCGATCATCTCGACTCCGACTCTTCCACAAGGACTTCGCCATGGATGGCCTACGTCACACTCCCCTATCGCCCCTGTCGATCGCCGTTTTGCTGGGTGGCCACTCTGCTGAGAGAAAAATCAGCTTGCAGAGCGGTAACGCTGTTGCCGAAGCCCTCAAGCAACGCGGGCATTCGGTCACATTGGTTGATCCAGCGATTCAGCCACTCGAACGCTTTGATTGGTCTCACACCGACGTCGCGTTTCTGGCTCTGCACGGCACCTTTGGAGAAGACGGCGGAGCACAGGAGATTCTCGAACGACTGGGAGTGCCATTCACCAGCAGCGGTTCCGAGACCTCGCGCGTCGCCTTCAGTAAGTCCGCCGCGAAGGAACGATTCTTACAGCACAACGTCTCAACGCCGAGCTACACCCTCATCCATGAGACGGATGGTTTCGAGCGCATTCACGAGCACGCGCGACGCATTGGATATCCCATCGTCATCAAACCGGACGCCCAGGGTTCCAGCATCGGAGTGAGTATGGTTCGCTCGCCGGACCAACTCGAAGCAGCCTTATCTCAATGCTTCTACTTTGAATCGTTTGGCCTGATGGAGCGACTGATTGACGGCACCGAGTGGACGATGGGCTTCATCGATACCGACCCGCTGCCACTCATTCGCATCCAGACCGCACGTGGCTTTTACGACTACCAAGCCAAGTATGAAGACGACTCGACGCAGTACTTGTTCGATTACGGAGTCGATGACAAGGTTCTCAAGCGATTGGCCGTCACCGGTGCCGCAGCCTGCAAGGCGCTCGGGACTCGGGGCATTGCTCGCGTCGACATGCGGCTGGATGAATTCGGTCAGCCGTTCGCGCTGGAGGTCAATACGATCCCAGGCATGACCGACCACAGCCTCGTCCCCAAGGCCGCAGCGCGACTGGGCTTTGACATGGGCCAGCTTTGCGAAATCGTTGTTGAGCGAACTCTCAAGTCGGCCCAACAACGCGGTGTCCGACGGGCAAGCTAAACCGCCAATGTCACACCAAGAAGCTTGTGGATGACTACTGACGTTGGTTGCGAGCTTCGAGTGCAGCAGTGATGGCTTCGCGGACGTCTCGCAACTTGACCGGATGCTTGATCCCGCGGACGCTGCCGTTGGGACTGAGATCCTCAATTGCGGCCCTGTCTTTCGTGGGCACAACCAACACACACGCCACGTTCTTGGCGTGCGACCAACGAACGGCCTCGTCGTAAACGGTGGATGCTCCAGACGGAAACGCATCTCCCATGACTACAACGCAGTCGGGGGGATTCGACTTCAATCGTTCGAGTGCACGTTGCCAAGTACTCAACATCAAGACTCGATAATTGTGCTTGGTCAAATACTCTCGCAGCATGTCCTGATGCTGAGTTCGATTCTCGACACACAACACCGTCGAGATTGTGTCGGACGCGATCTTCGCAACTGAGTTAGTTTTCGTATCTCCACCAAACTGGCTGAGTCCAGCACGAAGATCTGTAAGCAGCGTTTGATAGTTTGTGTATCGCTCGTGTGGATTGCTGCGGAGCATGCGGTCAATCACATCGCAGGCCTTTGGAGGCAATCCAGGATTCACCTGGCGCAACGGACGAATGCCGGTGTAGCGAGAGAAGCGTTTGCGTTCCTCATAAGATGAAGTCGGTGCATACGGCGGCACGCCGGAGATCAGCTCATACAGAACACCGCCGAGAAAGAAGATGTCGCTGCGTGGGTCATTACGAGGCGCCCCGGTGTTCTTCTCCAAGGTTGCATATTCAACAGCATGGACCGAGTTGTCCGAGCCAGCTCCTTCATCACCAGCCAAACCAAAGTCGACCAGCTTGGCAACGCCCGTGCTACTCATCAGCACGTTGGTCATCTTGAAGTCACGGTGGGTCATACCTTGGCTCAGGGCGTAAGACAGACCTTCGGCCATGTCGATTCCGAATCGAAAGGTCTCTGCCGGCGAAAGCTTGCCACGAATCGCCAGGAAGTCCTTCAGGTTACCGCCTTCGACGAATTCCATCGTGAAGAAGTAGAAGCCTTCGAACTCCTGAACTTCGTAGATCGGCACGATGTTGCGATGCCGGAGCTTAATGCACAGATCGGCTTCGCGACGAAAGTGAGCAACGGCCGTGGGATCGTCGGCGTACCTTTGACGCAGAACTTTGACGCCAACCATCTCGTTGTTATCCACGCAGCAGCCGCGAAAGACCCGCGCGAAACTGCCCGAAGCGTTCTGATACATCAGCTTCACGTTGCCCAAGAGCAACGGCAGTCGCTCGTCAGACCGCATCGCTTTGGCCTGATAAGCCGTCAAGAGGTGCGAATCTTCTAACGCCTTGATCAACGTCTCAGGATCGGACGTGATGGCCGTATGATGAAAAACATCGGCAAGTTGCGACTCTGTGACGAGATGCAATCGCGTCAGCTCTTTGGCTAGTTCTTCGGTGGATTGATAACGCATCGAATTCGAAGCAGTTGGTATGCGGCGGCTAGGGGTGATGAGAAGCATGGCATTCGAACTCCGTTCGGGGGGAAGTCGAATGGTGACCGCCAATCACGTGCCGTCCTGGTAACGTGTCTGCGGGAGCGTCTTCTCGTTTGAGGCCGCGTTGAGTGAACTGATCGCTTTGAGAGCTAAACAGCTCGCGAAATTCGCGAGATGGGTCGCTTAGGCAATAGCCACAGCCTCCGATTACGGCGCTATTTCGACATGAATGAAGTTCCTGCCATGTCGCAACAGCGGAGGGAATATAGGCGCAGAACGGGGACTCATCGAGCAACGTAGTTCAATTACGCAACGAAACAGTTCAAATCAGGAAGACCGGTGCCGAATACGCCATACGGTGGACGAAGCCGGAGCGAACGCGAGACTGCGACGGACTTGTCACTTCGAAGGATCGCGAATGAAGCTCATGTTGCTCCTGCCAATGATCAGTGCCTTGTTGTGGGTGCTGGGAGCGCTGCAATTAAAGCGTGCTATTGAGCTAGGCGTTGGTGCGTGGCGAGCCACCTTTGCTTCGAACTTGGCAGTCGCCGCGTTCTTCATGCTCTTGATTCCCTATGGTGGCACGGTTCATTGGGAGTTGTGGTGGCAACCGGCGGGAACTGCGGCACTCTTCATGGTCGGGCAAGTTTTGTCGTACCTCGCGCTGCAACAAGGAGACGTCTCGATCGCCGCCCCAGTGCTCGGTACCAAGATCGTGATCGTGGCGATCTCGACGACGCTGCTCATCGCTAACGATGTCGCGCCCCTCATGTGGGTCGCGGCATTACTTAGTTCATTGGCCATCGCACTGCTGAATCGAGTGAAGTCGGCCAATCATCATCACGTTGGCCGAACAATCGTCTTGGCAGGCATCTCGGCAACGATGTACGCGGTCTTCGACGTGCTCGTGCAAAAGTGGTCGCCACATTGGGGGACAGGACGCTTCCTACCGGTGCTCATGGCTTGCCTCGCGGCATATAGCTTGTTGCTCATCCCGACATTCCGAGGCTCGCATCGCGACATCCCTCGTAAGGCATGGCTGTCGTTGCTCGGTGGAGCGACTGCGACCGGATTTCAAGCCGTGCTGTTCGGGCTAACCATCTCTCAATATGGCAACGCGACAGCAGCGAACGTGGTCTACAGCTCGCGCGGCTTATGGAGCGTGATTCTGGTTTGGCTCATCGGAGATTGGTTCGGCAATCGCGAACAAAATCTGGGGGCCGACGTCCTTCGTTGGAGATTGGCCGGCGCCGCGTTGATGACAACCGCCATTGCGTTAGTCGCGTGGCAGTGAAAGCGAGCTATCGCAACTGTTGCCGAGGAGTATGCGTCAATGGCCGTTCGTCATGAGGCGTCGTCGCTTGGCGAGCCAGCTTCAACAACGGAGCACTCTCAGGCGGAACAAGATGCGCCAGGCGCGGTCGAAACATGACTGTCAGCATCAGTGGTAAGTACCACAACACATAGATCCCGCCATGTTGCGGGTACCACAACTGCGTCGCCACAACGATGGCTGCCGAGTGAGCCATCAGGTGCTCGATGTTCTTGCGACGCGGGAAGACCGTCAGGCAGATGACCAACACACCAAACGCGGTCACGACCGGCAGGCGATAGACCTGATCGATGTTCTCCCAGAAACCGACGCCGTACCCCGACTTGAACTGGAACACGCTCCAATTCATCGAGCCAATGGTTTGAGCAATAAACGATTGGAAGTTCGAAGATGTCAGCGCGAAAGAACCAACCAGCACAGCGGCCACACAGCCGAGCGCCAACCCGAAACGCAACGCTCCGTTTCGCCCATAGAACATCATCCACATCGGCAAGAGGAACAATGGGAAGAACACCGTTCCGCAGGCGAGGCCCATGCAACAACCGGCGATCATTGGCCGGTGGTAGTAATTCAAACTCCAGATGATGAGAGCGGCCGGAAGCACGTGCGAGACTTGATGAACTTGATACGCGGTGCAGGGCAGCAACAAGTAGATGGTTGCCATCGCAATGCCCAAGCGAACTTCGCTGAGGTGCCGTTGCCCCAACACCACCAGGCCTAACACGACCGCCAGATGCGACAGCCCCGCCAGAATCCAACTGGCGATCTGATAGTTCTTCGCTAACACCGTTGGAGTGGCGAGCAGCCGAACTGTCGGCCCCGGATTCTCCTCATCCATCGGTTGCTCATCCGGAGTCACTGTTGGAGTCGTGGCCTTCGAACCACCGATAGGACCATTCGACTGAGTGGTATCAGTTCGGTTCACTAACTCTTGAGCCTTCTTCAACACATCCAAGTTTGCGACGGGCGGATCTTCGGTGACGATGTTCGCCAATTGAAAAGCGAACGCAGCCACACACAAAAAGGCGAGCCCGGCAGGATTCAGGTTTTGTTCGAGCAACGGTCGACGTCGGAACCAAGCGTCAGCAATGGTCCGCATGAGGAACAAGCCGGTGCTGACGAACAACCAAATATTCCCCAACGCGCTGTCGTGTTCGAGGATCAATAGACCCGGCGACACGCTCAACAGCAGCAACAGGTCGAAGTTGCGCAGCGACCATAGCCGGTTGAAGCGGAAGAAGACGGCCAACACCAGCAACAACGACAGGTAAAACCATGTCGCGTCATTGACGGCGTAGCCTTGAAGGATGTCGTTCATATTCGAATCAGGTCGGCCGCAACGATTCTTGGCCGGACTTCAGCGCGTCGAGCCTTCCGGTGATATCGACGACTGACGACTTGAAACGACCGCGCTCCCGCGATCGGCGAGGACTACCTCAAACACTCTGGGCGAGGATGATCCCTTCACACCTCAGACTAAAGCGGATGAGCGGAACGACAACTCTGAGGTGCTCATCGAGTCCCAGATTTCAGCAGACGAGGTTTCCAGCTTAGCCCTGCGCTGTGACCCATCCAATGTGTTTTTCCACAACAACTCGCACCGCCGTGCCAACCGCTTTATTCGGCTGGCAATGCAGCGCCCGATACACCTTTTCTTACTTCGGCTCGCCGTTCGGGAAGGCGATCAGTCGGGCACGCAGAGCGGGCTCCGTGAGGTGCGGCCAGTTGAGCTTTTCGAAGAGTTCGCGGCGTTTTTCGAGGTGCCAGTAGTTCGGGCTCGACTTTGAGAAGTGGCGTTCGAGCAATTGCAGCGACTCGCCGTAGCGGCCCTGCTTTGAGGTTCGCCGCATGTGTAAGAGGAAGTACGTCGCGTCCGTTGTGTCGACCCAACGCTGTAGTTCGGCGAATGTCTTTTCGAAGACTGCGTCGTGCGTCTTCTTATCAGCGATCGGCTTCTTCGCGAGCACTTCGGGCAACTCTTGATGACCGACCGCGCGGCCTTTGCGGTAGAGCGTGTCGATCAACAGCGGCTTCAACGCTTCGGCTTGCTTCCGCTTCTTGGCTCCTTCGGCGTCGCCATTCCCCGGCTTCAACGCGAGCGCGACGGCGATGTCGTTGCCATTCAATTGAGCGAGCACGGCATCAGCGGCGGCGATGACTTCTTCAAGGTTGTCGTCGCGCTTTGCGGACGCATCGAGCTTCCGCAACTTCGAAACGAGCACCGTCAGATCGTTCGGCGTCTCTTTCAAAAGGTCTTCGGCGAGCTTGTCGAACAGCGCGCGGTCAGAGTCGATCGAAGTCGTGTGCAAGAGTTGTCGCTTTGCGTCACGCACAGTTCTGGCGATGCGCTCGTCAGCGGAGTTTGGCGCGGCAACGTCTTCTACGACCCAGAGCGGTTCTGATGGGACGATGGGGACAAGTGGGACGGATGAGTTGTCGGTCACGGGCGCTGCAACGGAAATGACATAGCCGCCCGGGCGATCGGCAGTACCGCGATGCTGCGAGTCGCCGCCGTATGTAATCGTTCCAACAAGCACGTCACCGGCTCTCACGAAGCCGGGAAGCTGCCCCGCAGTGACATTGCCGATGAAGAGGCGCGTGCGTTCTCCGGCGAGCAAGAGTCGCGGACTGAAGCGTTGACCGTTCTGCTGCGCGTCGGGCATCGACGCAAAGACCGGCAGCGAGATCGCTCCAATCGAGCGTTCGATCGTTAGCGACAGCGACTTCAGCGCGTCGAGTTTCGCTCGGTCGAAGTGCCGCAGTTCGAGCTTCAACACATGCTTGCCCTTCGCGAGCGAGACCGCGTGCGGCCATACGTCGTCGGTACCGACGCGGCGGCCGTTCGCGTCGAAGATCGTCCATAAGACGCCGCCGAACTCGGAGTCGTAAAGCAGATCGTCCGTCGCTCCGAAACGCGGAGTGATGCTGCCGGGTTCGGGTTGATCGAACTCGTAACTCAGCGTGAGGACTTCGAAGGCGCGCGCCGGATCGAAGTTGTCTCGTTCGGGAGAAGCCGACTTGATGCTCGCGCTCGTCGGCTTCATCTGTCGTCGCACGGCGGAGAGATTCGCTTTCGGAGCGACATGCTCGGGCTCGTATTCGCTACGCACTTCGACTCGCGCGGCGACATCGCCGGGAGCAAGCCGCACTTCGCGCTGATCAACCGAAAGTCCTCGGAAGAGAAGTTCGTACTCGACGTCGCACGTGCCGAGACTGCTCCAGAACTGCGCGATCGCAAGCTCCAAAGTTCGCCCCGGTTCGACGGGGAAACTCTGCACGACTTCGATTCCGGCTTGCAGCGGCGTCGGGGCGTTGCGCTCGGCGTCGCGGTAGCTCAAGCCGGGAATGACTTGCACCGCATGTAACATAAATAACCGCGACCGCCCGCCGTTCTCGCGCGGCGTCTGCTTGATCCTGAGATCGACCCAACTGGCACCGCTCGGGACGGGAATGAAGCGTCGCTCGATGCGACCCGGCTCAAAGTCGGGGATCGTTTCATTGAGCTGTTGACCGCGCAATGTCGGGACATCGAGAACGACTTCCGCGTCGTCGCGCACTGCCGGGATCGTGCGGCAGACTGTCACCGGGATGCGGAACAGCGGGCCGCGAACATGATCTGCATCGTCGGCATCGAAGCCGAGCACTTCGGCGAAGTGGGCTCCGGGCGATAGGCCGCGCGGATCGACGAAGACATTGAGCGACTGACCGCTGGAAGTGAGCGTGACTTGCTCGCCGCAGCGAACCCACTGGTCAGTGCTTTCCAGCGTGCAGCGAATTTGAAACGCATGCTTCTCGGCGCTCTTCACATCGTCATTGAATGTCGGCGTCACTTGCACGACGTACTCGCGCGAATCGCAGAACTCACCGACTTCGAGCGGCTCGCGCAAGTAGATGCCGCGCGCACCTGCCAGTTGAGCAAGCTTGATCTCGAAACGCTGTTGCTCGGCCTTCTTCTCAACATCGCGAATGAGTGCCTCGAAAGCGGCATCAACCTGAATGAGCCCCGCTCCTTGAGCGAAGACGTCGCTCGACTCGATGCGCCGCGCGGTATTCGCGAACGCGCGTTCGACCGAGTTCGGAGTGTATTTCAAATTCATCTGCTTCAGCCCAGAGAGCACGAGAGCAAAATTGCCGCAGCAATTCGGCGAGGCCATCGACGTGCCGTTCATGCGCATCGAACGAGTGAGCGTCCAACACGGAACGGGAGCGATCGCGGCTCCGGGAGCGAAGAGGTTCACTCCGAGATCGCCATCAAAGGTCGGTCCGCGCGACGTCCAACTAAAGGCGGTCTCGCCGACTCGTTCGCGCAGCGCATACTGAGCAGCTGCCATCTCGGGCGACACATACGCCCCGACGCCAATGATCGACGTCGTTGTGCCGCCGGGAGCACCGACGGTCGAGAGTGCCGGTCCCGCATTGCCCGCGCTCGCGAGGAACATGACGCCGTGCTTGTCGACGAGTTCGTCATACAGCTTCACGACGAGCCCGCGATCGGGCGTCTTCGTCGGTTCGCCGAAGCTCATGTTGATGAGGTCGCACTTGTTATCGAGCACCGCCTTGACCGCTCGCAGCAGCCCGGCGGGAGTTTCCATTCCATCGAGATACGTATCGCCGATCTTCACCGAAACGATCTGCGCCCCCGGAGCGACGCCGTTCCATTCGGGCTGCTCGGGAAAGTTCGCGGCGACTATGCCTGCGACGTGCGTGCCGTGCGGGTTCGAGTCGATGACGATCGAGAGCGTCTTGCCGTTGTCGTAGATGTTGACCGCGAAGTTCAGCAGCGAGACATCATCAAAGGTCGCGTACTGCCGCTCGGTGCGGAAATTGGTGAGTAACTTTTCTTCCCCGAGATCGCCGTCCTCATCGGTATCGACGACCGCTCGCCAATGCGTACCATCATGAAACACGACGCAATCAAAGATCGGCCCGACGTCTTCGAAACTCTGCCCCGCCGCGACGAGTCGCTCCAGCCGTCGTTCGAGTTCCGCCTTCTCAACCTTTGAAGTCTTCGCATCGAAGAACTCGAGCTCGCGCCGCAGCTCGGCTTCGAGCTTCTTCTGCACCTTCAAGAACTCTTCACGGCGATGCTGAGTGACTCGCGGCAGCAGCTCCTTAGGGAAAAGTTCGAACCCGGCCTTCACTCCGAGCCGCACTTCTCCCGACGGGATCTTCCAATCGGCACCGAGCTTCAGAACTCGCCCCGTGCGCCCGGTAATTTTTCCGTCAGCCGGCTTCGCAACGACGTTCATCTCAACATCGCCCGACCCCGTAGCATCGACGAGATCAATGACCTTCGGCTTACCGTCGCTCGTGAGCTGAAGGCCCGCAGCACCGGGATCAACTCCCGTATCAAAGATGGCGACGACCGTACCGCGTCCGTCGTACTCGGGATGAGCTTCGAGGAATCGCAACGCACCGGTCTCATGCTTCGGCATCAACCCGAGCTTGAGATCCGGAGCCGGTTCCGCCGCCGCCTCTGCCGGTGGAGCCTCCGCAGGTGGGTTCTCTGCTACCGGTTGTTGCGGCTGCTCTTGAGCCATCGAACCCGACACGATCAGTGCCGCGAGTACGAGACATTTGAAGCGAGTGATCTGCATTCTGAAGTTCCATTCTCCAAGGGCGACTTCGTCGAAGTCGACGAACCGTCTATTCGCATCGAGCCGTCGTCGAGCTGTCGGTCTCAAGAACGCAGCTCTCTGAAGTCTGAATGACATGCCCTGACTGTAGGTCGAGAAGTCACATTCTGCCCGGTCAGCAGAGGATGGATGACGGACCTGATGAGGCAGTCGCACCGGTCCTGACAGTCGCACGAATTCAATCAGTCGCAATGAGCCACTAACTCAACGACGTTCGCGCTCCGATCGTGCCGACCATGCAACCCGCACGCTTTGCGCGGCTTAGGATCAACATTGAATTTCCAACGCAGTGCGAGGCAGCCGCTCATCCGGGGTTATAGTTGACTCGGTGCATATGGCGCGGTGATAGGTCTCTCGTTTGGAGCAAGTCTATGCGGCTCTCTCGATTTAGTTGCTGTTGTTTCGGGCTTGTTGCCGGGTTCGGTTTGGCAGTCGCCATGCACCACAACACGGGCACCCATTCAGCTCAGGCGGAAAGCGTCAGCAAGAGTGAAGCCGACGACATCTATCGCGAGCTTGATGCTGATGGTTCTTCGTTGTCTGAAACCAGCAAACTGATGGCCAAGATCGCCAAGGTCGCCACACCAAGCGTCGTCAACATTCAAAGCGTTAAACAATTCCCTGGTCGAGGTAAGCTCGAAGAGTCTGGCTCGGGTGTCATTGTCACGACACTGCGAAAGCCGGGGACTTTTGTCATCACCAATCGCCATGTCATCAATCATGCCATCAGTGATTTGAATGGCATCTCCATCCACCTGCACGATGGCCGCGTCATTAAGCCCACCCGAGTTTGGGATGATCGCTTCAGTGATCTTGCGGTCCTGCAAGTTGAAGCCAGCGACCTGCCTGGCCTGCGCATTGGAGACTCCGACAAGTTGCACATCGGCAATGTCGTGCTGACGTGTGGCAGTCCATTCGGGCTCAATTCATCGGTGACGATGGGCATCGTCAGTGCCCGAGGCAGACGAGCACTCAAAGGCCAAGGTACTGGAGTTCTCAACCAAGACTTTTTGCAAACAGATGCGGCCATTAACCCCGGCAACAGCGGCGGCCCATTGATTGATTTGCAAGGCCGCTTGATCGGCATCAATACCGCCATCGCTTCCACGCATGGTGGCAACGAAGGCATCGGGTTCAGCATCCCTAGCAACCTCGTTAAGCATGTCGCCGATCACTTGCTCGAATATGGTGAAGTGCGTCGTGCCTATCTCGGAGTGAAGCTCGATGACGAATTCACCTTCGAGAAGGTCAAGCAACTCAACCTCAATCGCGTTCGCGGAGCACGCATCCTCGAAGTCTACCCGAACACTCCGGCTCAAAAGGCGAAGCTGCAGTTCAATGACGTGATCCTGCAGTTCGACGGCGAAGAGGTCATCGACGAGAGCCATCTCATCAACATGGTCAGCCTCTCTAACGTCGGCCGCAAAGTTGAAGTGATGGTTTGGAGGACGAACGAACTTATCAAGCTAACGGTCGACCTCATGGGCCGCCCGGTCGGTAGCGAAGAGCAACGCCCGATGTAGGCGAGCGTCTTCAAGCCATCCCCAAGATTCAGCAACGAGGTCGAAAGTCACAGACTTCTCGACCTCGGTTGCTTTCCATCGAAAGCGTTAATCCAGACGCAACGGGTGCGTTCATTGGTCACATAGGAAGCGGTTCACTTTGCGGGTTGGAACAGCTCGTGATTGCGATTCCCGCCGGCTCGCAGGTAGGCAATCAAATCCAGGATCTCGCCTTCGGTCATCGTGTCGATCAGACCCGCAGGCATCATCGATGTCTTGGACGGATGCAGTTCTTCGACCTCGCGACGATTGATTGCCGTTAGCCGACCGGGATCAAGCATGTTCTCACTGACCAAGTAATTGTCGCCATTCAGATTGATGATGCGGCCGGTGATCGACTTGCCGTTCTCCAACACGAACGTGGTTGCTTCATATTGGTCAGAGATCACCTTGCTCGGCTCAATCAGCGACTCCAGCAATGTCGTGTCGTTAAAGCGACCTCCGACGGAAGTCAGGTCCGGCCCAACCGTCCCGCCTTCGCCACCGATGCGATGACACTTAAAGCAAGATCCTTGACCGAACATCTTGCGACCGACATCGAAGTTGCGCCCCGACTTGTTGGCTTGCAACGTCGGTAATAATTCTTGCACCGAGTACTT
>OMIV01000071.1 GCA_900299185.1 Planctomycetaceae bacterium | reverse complement strand
ACGGCGACCACCGAGATCTACACCTAAGCCTTCGTCGGCAGCGTCAGATGTGTATAAGAGACAGTCACAAGTACCGGACGAATCTTCTTCTCGAAGAAAGCCAGCCGCTCTGCATCGGCTTCTGCTGCGGAGACGAGTCGCGATCCCAGAAACAATTCGAGCGCCAAGGTCAGGGCCAAACGAGAAACCATTTACCACTCTCACGTCACGTTTCGGGGGACGAGTTGCTTTGCGACTCGCTGGAATTGGCAGCCAAATTGGAGCGAGCACTTAGCTCAAGATTTCCTTAACGACGTTGCCGTGAATGTCGGTCAGCCGGAAGTCACGGCCTTGGAACTTAAAGGTCAGCTTCTCGTGATTGATGCCGAGCGTATGCAGGATCGTTGCATTGAGATCATGCACATGGACCGGGTTCTTCGTGATGTTGTACGAGAAGTCGTCGGTCTCGCCGTGGACCACTCCGCCTTTCACGCCACCACCTGCCAGCCACATCGTGAAGTTACGCGGGTGATGGTCGCGTCCGTAGTTCTTATCGGTGAGCGTGCCTTGGCTATAAACCGTGCGACCGAACTCTCCGCCCCACACCACCAGCGTGTCGTCGAGCATGCCGCGTTGCTTCAGATCCTTGATGAGAGCCGCTGCCGGTTGATCCATGCCTTTGCAGAGATTCGGAATCGAGTCTGGCAATCCGCCGTGATGATCCCAACCTCGCAAGAAGACTTGAGTGAACGGCACGCCGCGCTCGGCCAGTCGTCGTGCGAGCAAGCAGTTGTAAGCAAAAGTACCCGGCTGATTGACCTCAGGGCCGTAGAGATCCAGCACCGACTTCGGCTCGTCCTTCACGTCAACCAGTTCCGGCACTGATGACTGCATGCGAAAGGCCATCTCGTATTGAGAGATGCGAGCCGCGATTTCCGGGTCGCCCTTCGTTTCAAGGCGTTGCTGATTGAGTGCCCCGAGTCCGTCAAGCATTTCGCGGCGCGTGTCCTTATCAACGCCCGGCGGGTTCGACAGATAGAGCACCGGATCGCCAGATGATCTCAAGCTGACGCCCGCATGCTTTGTCGGCAAAAAGCCCGCGCTCCACATACGCGAGAACAACGCCTGGTTCTGTCCGCCATTGGCCAGTCGCGAGATCAACACGACGAACGCCGGCAGGTCGTGATTAGGGCTACCGATGCCATAGCTCAACCAACTGCCGAGCGACGGTCGTCCGGGGAACTCGCTGCCCGTGGTGATGAAGGTGATGGCCGGATCGTGATTGATCGCTTCGGTGTGCATCGAGCGGACAATGGCCATGTCGTCGACGCAGGTTGCCAAGTGCGGCAAGAGCTCGCTGACATGAGCGCCGCTTTCTCCATGTTGCTGAAACTTGAAGACCGACGGAGCACACGGAAACTTGGCTTGCCCCGAGGTCATCGTCGTGAGTCGCTGCCCTTTACGAACGGACTCGGGCAGGTCCTTGTCGAAGTAGTCCTTCAAGCCGGGCTTATAATCCCAGAGGTCCAACTGCGATGGTCCATCGGCCATAAACAGCCAAATAATTCGCTTGGCCGTGGGGGCATGATGCAACATGGGAAGCATGCCATGCGTTTGCGGCGCAGCGGCTGATTCAGCCTTCAGCAGTTGTGGATCAAGGCACGACGCCAATGCTGCTGCCCCTAGTCCCGTCGCCGCGCGACCGAAAAAGTACCGACGAGTCTCACGCAAACCGAGATCGGGAAGACCTTGCATGGCGGGTTCCTTGAGTGGTTTCTAACGGCAGGCAAACAGCGAGCAAGATGAGAAGGTTTGAAGCTCAAGGCCCCCGAGTCAACTTCGGGCATCGAACAGCATCCGAGATGCGGAGTGCGGCTGTGCTCGTCACCCACAAGTAAGATCCTCGATAAACCGTGTCTCGGGCCTTACTTGATCGGGTTTGACTCCGAGCTCGTCGCAGACGAGTTTCACGAGGTCTTGCCAAATGGCAGCTTCATCGACCGAATTCGACACAGAATTTGAATAGCGCAGAGTCACGGCCTCTGAAGCTGTTTTCGATCCTCGATGGAATTTGATGATGTCTCGAATCGTTTGGCAGTCTGCCGGAATCGTGACTTTGAATTGCAGCGTACGAGCACTCCCAAAGGCGAAAAGCGTCATGCCGGCGAAGAAGGATGTGACCGCACCTGCGAAGCCCGCAGAATAAGTTGAAGAGATGACCAACGCCGCAAGAGTGGTTACCGGGATCACTTCGAAAACCAGCGACTGTGGCGTCGTGAAATGCAAACTCGGCATACCAAGATTCGCTTGGAGTGCGATCTTTGGCCAAGTGCTGCGACGAATCGAAACGGGCAACAGCTCATCGAGCCTCGATGACGGACTGATGTCCTGGCGCGCCGCGAGTTTCTCGGCGACTAACAGCTGTCGTACTTCTAAGAACGCCCTCATCGACTCACAGTGTTGATACTTCAGCTGCGGGGCCAACGTTGCTTTGATTCGTTGCAACAAGAGAGCATGCAAATCACCAACAGTCCGAATCCCTTCGTACTCTTCATTCCAAATCACGACCCCAAATCTGTCTTCGACGTCCAGCACGAGTTCGACGACATCTAGTCCCATGGCGCGATCTCCTTTAGGTCACTTGCATTCCCACTCGGCAAAGAACTGCTGTAGGAATTGCTCCATAAAGACATGCCGTTGCTCAGCCAGACGTCGTGCCGTCGCGGTATTGATGCGGTCCTTGAGCAGCAGCAGCTTCTCATAGAAGTGGTTGATCGACGGCCCCGAGTTCTTCTTGTAGGCCGCGAAGTACTCGTGCATTTCGGGCGAGACTTCGGGGTCGTGCATGAGCCGACCTTTCGCGCCGCCGAACGCAAAGCACCGGGCGATGCCGACGGCTCCGATCGCGTCGAGTCGATCGGCGTCTTGCACGCACTGGCCTTCGAGCGTTCGCATTGGCGTCTGCACTCCGGCACCTTTGAAAGAGAGCGTCGCGATGATGTCAGACACATGCTCGATCGTGCTCTCGGCGACTTGCAGCGACGACAGCCAATCCCGAGCAGCTCGCGGCCCCGCGCTCTCGTCGCCGCCCGCAAACTTCCAATCGGCAAGGTCATGCAGCAGCGCCGCAAGTTCGACGACCTCCCGATCCGCGCCTTCCGCATCCGCGAGCATGCGCGCGGTGCGCCACACTCGGTCGATGTGCCACCAGTCATGACCTGAAGAATCGCCACTCATCTTTTGGCGGACATAGTCGACGGTGCGGTCAATCAAGTTCATATCAATTCCGAGGTGAGGCCATGAATGGAGCTGTCATGGAAATGACAGGAGCGAGCGTGATCTCTGGTTTGAAGATTCACGCGAGTCGTCGGCAGGCGATTAACCGATGAGTTCGCGGATTGGCGTGCGGTCATCGAGCAAGTGTTGAGGACGACCGTTGAAGTCGGGCAGCTTCAGATCAACGTTGATGCCCAGCGTCTGGTAGATGGTGGCCATGATGTTTTGAAAGCTGATCTTGCCGTCGATGGATCGTTCGGCCTTGCGGTCGGTCGCCCCGATGACTTGCCCCATCTTGAGCCCGCCACCGAAGAACAATGCACAACCAGCATCAGCCCAGTGCTCGCGCCCCGGTCCAGGATACGTGATCTTTGGCGTGCGTCCGAATTCTCCCAACACGACGACCAGCACATCGTCTGCGAGTCCGCGCTCTGTGAGATCATCAAAGAACGCCGCGAGGCTTTGATCGAGCACGGGCATCAGGCTTTTGAGAGCGAAGAAGATGTCGCCCTGAGCGCTGCTGTGATGGTCCCAATCGCCGGCCTTCAACGTGACGACTCGCACGCCGGCTTCGACCAAGCGACGAGCCAGCACAAATGGCTTCGCGTTCCAGTCATAGAGGATGTCTTTGACGGTTTGATGCGGCACCTTGCCGGCTTTGTGACCGTAGCGTTGCAAGACCTCTGGCGGCTCTTGCGAGAGGTCGAATGCGTCTCGGACTTGGGGCGATGAAATCAACGTGAGTGCTCGGGCTTGGAACTCATCGAGACCTCCGGCAGCGAGCCGTTGATCGACTCGTTGTTGCAGCGACGCGAACGCATTCAGCAGAGCTTTGCGGTCATTGAGCAAGGCTTGATTGGCGAATGGCTTTAGGTCTTCGAGTGCTTCATCGAAGGGACGGAACGGGCCATGCGCGGCGCCGAGATAGTGCGGGTTTTCGAATTCGAATTGGTCGACTGTCGCCCGATCGAGACTCACGTAAGTGGGCAGCGGCAGCGTCGTCGGCGCGAGCTTGCTGACGACCGAACCAAACGCCGGACGCTTGCCCGAAGTACGCGGCAGTCCCGAGTAGACCTCGCTCAAAAAGTGATCGTTCTCAACCGAGCGAATCCCCCGCACGAGCGTCAGACGATCGAGCATTTGAGCTTGTCGCGGCATGTGCTCGCAGATCTGCACTCCGGGCAGCTTTGTCGCGACGGAATTGAACGGGCCGCGATACTCCAGCGGGGCTTCCGGTTTTTGGTCCCAGAGGTCGATATGCGATGGTCCTCCATTTAGGACCACATAGACCAGAGACTTCGGCCGCCGATTCTTGCCGCCCGCAGAGTCATCCGCCCGCAGCACATCCGCGAGCGAAAGCCCCGCCACACCAAGCCCGCCAACTCGTAAGAACTCGCGCCGCGAAAGACGGTTGCTGCCCAGATGCGGTCGGTGAGCGAGACTCAGCATATCGGGCTCCATCGCGTTCATAAGGGAGTACGGGCTTTGCGCGAGCAGCTTGCAAACTCACTCGTCGGAAAACTCGGGGCGGACATCTCGCGTGACGCAACGTTGCGATGGTTTGATCTACTTACTTCCGCTTCGCCTTCTTCCGCGCGGCGAACTGCTCTCGGAAACTCTTCTTCGGGAACTTCGGCAGCTCGCGCTGTTTGCCCCACGGGTTCAGGCGGTTGTAGAGCACGAACCTCGGCAACAGCGGCACGAAGGTTCGTGCGAGCTTGCCTAGCAATCGGTAGATCCATGGATGTTGAAACACGAGCGAGCCGACAGTCATGCCTAGTCGCTTCGTCATTGGAACGAGACCGCGTAAGCCGATCTCTCGACGCCAAGTGAGGAGCTGATGATGCAGGTCGATCTTCACCGGGCAGACGTCAGTACAAGAACCACACAACGTGCAGGCATAGGGCAGCGTGCTGTGTTTCTCGGCGTCGCGGGCCGGTGCGAGGATTGAGCCGATCGGACCGGGCACCGTCACGCCGTAGCTGTGGCCGCCGCTACGACGATAGACCGGGCAGGTATTCATGCACGCTCCGCAACGGATGCAATTGAGCGATCGGCGGAATTCGTCACTGCCGAGAATGTCCGAACGACCGTTGTCGACGAGCACAATATGCAACTCACCACCCAGCGTCGGGCCGTGGAAGTGCGAGCTATATGTCGTGATGGGTTGCCCGGTCGCGGATCGAGCCAGCAACCTCAAGAAGACGCCAAGGTGCTCGGCCTTCGGGATCAGCTTTTCGATGCCCATGCAGGCGATGTGGAGCTTCGGCAACGAGACTCCCAGATCCGCATTCCCTTCGTTCGTGCAGACAACGAACCCACCGGTTTCGGCGATGGCGAAGTTGACTCCGGTGATGCCTGCGTCGGCTTCGAGAAACTTCTGCCGTAAAGCATGTCGTGCGGCTTCGACGAGATAGGTCGGATCGGTCGCACCTTTGCGAGTGCCCAACAAGTTATGGAACAGCTCGCCGACCTCTTCCTTCTTGATATGGATGGCTGGCATCACGATGTGGCTCGGTGGTTCGTGCCGCAGTTGGACCAGCCATTCGCCGAGGTCCGTGTCGGTCACGTCGATGCCGTGTCGTTCGAGGAACGGGTTGAGATGACATTCCTCGGTCAGCATGGACTTGCTCTTCACGAGCTTCTTCACGCCGTGCTGCTGTAAGAGTCCTAACACGATCTCGTTGTGCTCGGCCGCGTTGCGAGCCCAATGCACTTTGGCCCCAAGTTTGGTGGCGTTGGCTTCGAACTCTTCGAGCAGATCGGCCAAATGCGAGACCGTGAAAGCTTTAATGGCCGATGCGGTTTCGCGGAGCTTCTCCCATTCGGGCAGCGTGCGCGATTGGCGGTCACGCTTTTCACGAACGAACCACAGGGCCTTGTCATGCCAGTGAGCCCGAGCGTCATTAGCCACGAACTCAGCAGCGGCGGATGGATGGTCGGAAGCAGTCGATTGCACGATTTACTCAATGAGAAGCAAAAGGGATCGAAGAGTTCTTGTCGCTGAGACAGAGGTCGCGATTGTTACTTTTGAGCCCAGTCTTTGCACGTCGCAGATTGCCAACGCCCCCGTAAGATGGCCGCCATCAGCCCTTGAAGATACGAATAGTTCACGACTTATCGAGATCGACGACATCGTTTCAGAATGGTTACTTCAACAGTCCAAGTCGCTCTCGAACGATCAGGCGACTAACACCGAAGGAAACGCCATGGACCTGCTCTTCTCTGACTTGGCTGTTTTCCCGTTGGTGGTCTCGGCCATCTTCGCTGCCGTTGTTTGGACACTGCATTCGTGGAGTCGACGTACTGCGCTGCTTTTGGGTGGTTTGCTCACTTGTTTAGTTTTCGTACTTCGGTTCTCCGGCTACATCAGCGTGTGTTTTCCATTACAGATGGCTTGTACGGCATTACCCAAAAACATCCGGTGCCGGACCCGGGTACTGATTTCGTCGGTTATTATCGTGGGTTCGTTTGCCTTGTTTACGAGCGCTGGCAAAGCACGAATTGCCGAGTTGTATCAATTGAGGGCTCAGTATCCGGTGACTTCATTGGAAGAACGCTTGGCGTTCGAAACCGAGGGACTGAGTCGATATCGCAAACAAGTCGCCAGTCGAAGCGTTTCAGTGGATCCCGATGCCACTCTTCCCAACGCAACTTCACAGGCGTCGAAGATTTCTTCGCCAGTGGAGCAACGGCTCGCGAATTTGGAAAGTGATCCGCGAAGTGAGAACACCGCGCGAGGTTGGGCGTTTAGGGAACTTCATCAGCGAGAACGTGAGAAGTTCGAAGTCGCCCGCGGGTTTGGTATGGTGAGAATGATGGACCTGGCGTTCGAACTCAGGTGGATTGAAAACTACGAGAAGAAAGAAGAACTCGACGTCCTGAAATCCGAGGAGGAGGGTGAGTCCGAGAGCTTTATTGAGTTCAATGGCACGACCATTCGCCGGGCCGATGATAGCTCTGTGGCCAGTGTCTCAATCCCGACGATCGATCGATTACTTGGACTGCATACGAACGAAGCGGGAGACTTCTTGCGACCGGGTGACTTCGGGTATGTGGCCGCCAAGCGTCAGGCAGCGGGATTTCGATCGCATGCATTTCATCAGCCAAAGCCGTCCGTAACGACGGAAGATCCTGACGTGCAGTGGAGCATTCGGCGTCTTGAACTTGTTAGCTTGCTGAGATTCGAAACGCCGCGTGTCTACGTCACTCAGCGACTCCCGAACTTGGAGCATCTCAAAGCTGTTCCAACTCGACAGCTGAATGAGTTTGAAGAGTCGAACTTGCCAAAGCTCTATCGAGACGAGGATGTGGTCCTTCAAGAGTCGGCGGGCAGCATACTCATGCTGGGGTCGCTAAGAGCCAACAAGACGTGCTTGAAATGCCACTCTGTCGAACGTGGCGAACTGCTCGGTGCGTTCTCGTATGAACTGCGACTGGCGAAAGTTCAGTCGCTTCTAAAGTAGATGGCTATTCGAGTGACAGCTTTCCGAGCTTGAAGTCGATGACAAGTCGTCGATCACGTAAGAAGTCGAGTCCCAACAAGCCATCTATGCCAGCAGTGGGAGGGAGCGTATGAGCCAGCACCGGCAGTTCTATTCGTTCTTGTCGCACGGCCTTGATTCGCTGCAGGCTGATGACCGGTGCAAGTTCGATCCCACTACCCGTTGTCACGCGAACTCGGTCAGATTCTGAAGATGGATCATAGCCAATCGCTTGCAAGTGCTCGGTGTTGATCATTGTCTTCGTCGCACCAGTATCCAGCGCCAAGCGGAGCACCGCGCTTCCTGACGGACCGAAGAGTTCGGCATTCACCAAAATCAGTCCGTGACTCGCACGGAACGATTCGCTCACAATACCACCGCTGTGTTATCCGGAATCTCGCCTGTGAACAGCATCGCGTATCGCACCGGTCGAGTGGCGAGAAGATAACGATAGACCTCATCTCGGTCTTTGCTATGACAGACGACGTTCCCCTTAATGACATGTAGGCCATCATCCGTCTCGGGGTCAGTAAGTAAGACCCATTCGTCGTCAAATTCTGACTCAATCTCTTCGACGGTCATTTCCACTTCGATCATCTAATTGCCCCCGTTGTAATGAGTCGACTTGGTCGGCGACCCGTAGCGTAAGTGTGACTTTCGCGGTCAAACAAGCTGCAATTGCTTTTCGGAAATAAGGCTTTGAGTCGGAATAGTTGTTCGCCTTATCTGAGATTCATCGGGTCGACATCGATAACGAATTCGACGTCTTTGTCGGTCGGCAATTTGTTGCGGAGTTCTCGCCACAGGGACTGGATCGGCTCCAACGTGGGGGCCGCGAGCAGGTAGTGGAAGCGATAGAAACTTTGCAGCTTGGTAACGGGGCAGGGGGCAGGGCCGAGCACGCGGACATCGAGCGATCGTTGTTCGACGACCTCTCGAAGCACGTCGGCCATGGCGAGCGCCACCATGCGGGTTCGCTCTTCGATGGGGCCGCGCAGGATGACTCTCACCCAACGAGTAAATGGCGGCGCCAGCATCTCGTGACGGTTGATCAACTCTTGGTGCGCGAACCCGAGGAAGTCGTGATTGATGGCTCGCTGAATCGCGAAGTCGGTTGGCGAACTGGTTTGTACGAGCACTCGACCGCCGCGTTCGCTGCGTCCGGCTCGTCCGGCAACTTGAGCGATGAGCTGGAAGGTCCGCTCCGACGCGCGAAGGTCGGCTTGATGCAAGATGGTGTCGGCGTCGACGACTCCAACGAGCGTCACGTTGGGGAAGTCGAGTCCCTTCGCGATCATTTGCGTGCCGAGCAGGATCTGAGCTTCACCACGCCGAAATGTTTCCAAGGCTTCGTCATGGCTGCCGCGAGCCTTCATCGTGTCGCTGTCCATGCGGATGACTCGATAGCCAGGAAACTTGGCGCGTACTTCTTCTTCCAGCCGTTGCGTGCCGGTGCCAAAGTAGCGGATGCCGGGCATCGAACATTGCGGACACGTTAGCGGCGGCGGCGACGAGTAATTGCAGGTGTGGCACAGAACCTCTTGTTTGTCTTTGTGGAACGTCAGCGTGATGTCGCAATTCGGACACTTCACTCCGCCACCACAACTTCGGCACCAGACCGTGGGCGAGAAGCCGCGCAGATTCAAGAACAGAATGGTCTGGCCTCCTTGATCGAGCTGCTCTTGCATCACCGATCTCAAGGCTCGTCCGATCGCTTGTCCCTTTTGGCACAGCGGATCATTGCGGATATCGACGATGGAAGCCGGAGGCATCTCAACGCCGGTTGCTCGACGAGGAAGCGAGAGCAGCACGTCTTCGCGCGGCAATTTGTTGCCTTGATCGTCCTCGGCTTGCACTCGCAACCACGTTTCCAAAGTGGGAGTCGCCGAACCGAGCAACAGAGGGATGCCACACAAGCGGGCTCGTTCGCGAGCAACATCTCGCGCGTGATAGCGCGGTGCTTGGTCTTGTTTGAACGACGTCTCGTGCTCTTCGTCGATGATGATCATGCCCAATTGCGGAGTCGGAGCGAACACCGCGCTTCGCGCTCCGACAACCACTTGCACGCGACCTTCGGCAATCTGCTGCCAATGCCAATGTCGTTCGGCATCGGTGAGATGACTGTGCAAGACCGCGACGGAATCAAAGCGACTGCGGAAGCGTCGGATCGTTTGCGGCGTCAGGCTGATCTCTGGGACGAGCACGATGGCTTGTCGTCCATAGCTGACGACTTCACGCAACGCTTGAATGTAGACCTCAGTCTTGCCGCTGCCGGTGACTCCATGCAGGACCATCGTGCGATGCTTACCCATCCGAAGCTGCATCAGGATCAAACTCAGGGCACGCTTCTGGTCCGAGTTGAGTTCGAGATCCACTTGCTTGGTGATCTCGTCGAACGACGCATCCGTGACTTCGCTGCGTTCGCGAACGGCTACGAGCATGCCTTTCTCACGCAGGCCATGAATCGGCACGGTGCTGCATCCAACTTCCTCTGCAATCTGATCGCCGCGCATGGGACGACCGGCTGACTTGACGTACTCGACGACGGCTCTTTGTTTGGCGGGCAGCTTTTGATTCGCGAGTAACGAGTCGATGTTGGCTGGCAACGCGAGGTAGATGATTTCGCGCGTACCCGACTGCTTCTTCACACCCGCAGGAACGATGGTCTCTAGGACTTGCCCCCAACCACAGAGGTATTGCTCGGCGATCCATTTGGAGAGTTCGAGTAAGTGCGCTGAAACGATGGGGGCACGATCAATGACGGCTCGAATCTCCTTGAGCTTGCGATTGGGATGATCGAGCTTGCTGATTCCCACGCAAAAGCCGACTTCAGTTCGGTTGCCCGCTCCAAATGGAACTTCAACGCGCTGGCCGGGATTCAGCCTGTCTCGCAAGGGTTCGGGAACGAGGTAATCGAACGCTTGATCGAGCGGCAAATTGAGCGCGACTTGCGCGACGACACGATCTTGCTCGGCCGCGATTTCCCACTCGGGCCGATCGAGTTCCTCATCGAACAAACTCTTTTGAGAAGGCGAACTCAACGACGGACCTATGCAATTGAAGGGCGGGGCAAACTCATGAATTGAGAATGACGAACTCGGTTCGGCATCTTCGGAGTTGGCGGCGTGTTGTCGATCCTGGCGGCCAGAGTTTGATCGGCTGCGGCACGATTTTCGTCAGTGGGAACGGTATGCTCGTTGAACTCTCGCGACACACTTGTCCGTAAGTTTGCAGCTCGCAGGCTGCTTGTTTCATTTCCCCAACTCACTTGTCGAGGCGTCTGATGAATCTCTTTTCGCGAACTAACCGCCGTGTCTTTATGGCGACAACCGCCGCGTTTGCAATGTCGGTTGCGTCGTCCTCTTTCGCTGCGGACGAAGCCAAGGCCAACGGTCCGGATCCGAAAGTCGTGCAGCAACTGCGAGAGAGCGGCGTGGCGTATCTCAAGCAGACTCAAGCTGCCGATGGAACTTGGACCAACCCCGCCGTGCCGGGCATTACTGGGCTGTGTGTGACTGCCTTGCTCCATAGCGATGTGCCAGCGTCCGATGCGACTGTTGCTAAGTCCTTGAAGTTTCTAGAAGGACTAATTCGCGAAGATGGCGGCATCTACACACCTCAGAGCTTGCACAAGAACTACGAGACCAGCATCTCGATCATGGCCTTCGCTGCGGCCAATAAAGACGGTCGATACACCGCGACCATTAAGAAGGCTGACGCATTTCTGCGAGGTCTCCAGTGGGATGAGTCCGAAGATCTCAAACCCGAAGACGCGGCTTACGGAGGCGCTGGATATGGCAAGAGTCAGCGGCCAGATCTTTCCAATACATCCTTCTTTCTGGACGCATTGAAGGCCGCTGGAGCAAAGGCGGACTATCCGGCCATTCAGAAGGCGCTGAAGTTCGTATCGCGTTGCCAGAACTTGGAAACCGAGCACAACAACACGCCGTTCCCCGCCAAGGTCAACGATGGTGGTTTCTATTACACACCAGCCGCTGGCGGGAATTCACAGGCTGGAAACACGGCCAATGGTGGCTTGCGATCCTATGCCAGCATGACCTACGCCGGACTAAAGAGCATGCTCTACGCCGGAGTTTCGAAGGACGATCAGCGAGTCAAAGCCGCGACTGCTTGGGTGAGAAAGTTCTACTCGCTTGACGAAAATCCCGGACTCGGACCTCAGGGGCTTTACTACTACTACCACACCTTCGCGAAGTCTTTGTCGACGATGGGAGTCGATCAGTTCGATGATGCCAATGGCGGCAAGCATGATTGGCGGGCTGAGCTTGTGACTGTTCTGAAGAAGAATCAGAAGCCGAATGGCAGTTGGCTTAATCAAGCAGATCGATGGTACGAGGGTGATCCAAACATCGTGACGGCTTATGTGCTCCTCACGCTGGAGTACTGCCAGCCAGCAAAGAAGTAGTTTGCCGGTCGAAGTTATCGGTGATTGAATCGAACAAAGTTTGGATCGCTACTGACGCACTCAGCTTCATTCTGTCGTCGAGCAATCAGGCTCGATGGGAATTAAGCTGAGTGCATTTTTTGCTCCAGCCAAACAAAAAACGCCGACCGGTGTGACCGGTCGGCGTTTTCTATTGGCAATCGTCGTAACCGACGAATTCAGCGAGGCAATGACGGACGAATCGCTCCCACGCATTCTTCGTCGATTTCGATCTCGATTTCCGAATGAGTGCTCTCACCGGCACACAATTCTTCGCGGACAATGTTCATGTCTCGCGGAGCATCGATACCGAGTCGAACTGTGTTGGGCCCAATCCGTACGATCGTGATTTGAACCTTTTCACCTATCAGAATCTTTTCGCCTGGCTTCCTTGATAGCACCAGCATGTCGCGCTCCTTAATTGGAGTTCCACCTTGCGTCCCTGCTCTCTGACGGAGTGCCTTTCAATACGTAATGCACCACCCAACTCGGTCCAACGTCTGCCAACCCACCACGATCAGCATGGCTGTAACCGATACTCAGGCACCTCCTCAGGGCGAGCACGAGCAGAACCATAACGGTCAACCGCATGAATTCCAACCAAACGAGTTTTTTTAGGGTGGAGACGCTTGAATTTTTTCGAGGATCCTGATCAGTGCTCGCATTGTCATCGCTTAATGGTTCGGGGCGACTGAATCTCAATGCGGCCTGGCTTGCGGATGATGATTGAACCTGGATGATTCCCCGGTATTGAAAACGCAGTGTTGTCGTCAAAGCAATCTGTCCTGTGAGTTACAGCGTTTCGCAGGTCAATTTGCGATTGGGGCAGCAACTCAGTCATCTCCCTACTCGTCGAGCACAGCATCTCAAGGAGCGTCCGCTTATGGTGCGAATCGGAATCGTCGGCATTGGCTTTATGGGGATGACCCACTTTGAAGGTGCTATGAAATTCAAAGAGGATGAGTCAAAAGGACGTCGTAAGCTCGTTGGATCCAAGTTGAAGAACGCGAAGGTTACTGCCATCGCGACGCGGGACGCGAAGAAGCTTGCGGGCGATTGGCGATCGATTCAGGGTAACTTTGGCCCACGTGGCGGAGTCAATGAGTTAGGCGGGATTAAGGGGTATGCGGACTACCACGACCTCTTGAAAGATCCCGAAATCGATCTTGTCGATGTCTGCTTACCGACAGATCAGCACGAGCAAGTTGTTCTCGAAGCGATTGCAGCAGGCAAGAACGTACTTGTTGAGAAACCCATCGCAGTGGAGTTGGCTGCTGCTGACCGCATGGTGAAGGCCGCAGACAAGGCAGGCGTGAAACTGATGGTTGCTCATGTGCTGCCATTCTTTCCGGAGTTCGCCTACGTGGCGGATCTGATTCAGTCTCAGAAGTATGGCAAACTTCGAGCAGCTCATTTTCGCCGAGTAATCTGTCAGCCTGATTGGTCTGCCGGCATGTCAGACTTTAAGAAGCTAGGAGGCTGGGGCGTTGATCTCCACATTCACGACAACCATTTCATTAGTTCGGTTTGTGGTGTTCCCAAGGAAGTCTTCTCTCGTGGTGCCCTCGTGGATGGGCTCGTGAATCATGTTCATACCTCTTACGTCTACGACGATCCGAACGTGGCAGTGACTTGCGTGAGCGGTGGCATCGCAGCGAAGGGGCTGAACTTTGCGCATGGATTCGAGATCTATCTCGACAATGCCACCATCGTTTATGGCGGTGGTACTTATGATGGTCAGTGGATTATGGATCGATCTCTGACGCTGATTACCAATAGCGGAAAGAAAGTGACGGCACCCAAACTGAAGGGCGGAACCGAATGGTGTTCGGCATTTACTGCCGAACTGCAAGCCGCCGCAGATGGTCTGGCGTCGGGCCAGATTCCGCCCATGCTGTCGGGTACGATGGCGCGCGATGCCCTGCGGCTGTGCTACGCAGAAGCGAAGAGCATTTCGTTCGGCAAGCTCGTCAAGGTTTCGTAACTCATGGTCGACAACTTGCCGGTTCGCTCGCACGTTCACAAAGGCCTTACGATCGAGGGCTACTCGCGGGGAGCTGTTCAGAGCTATTGGCGATGCCCCGAATTGCGCGTCGCGTTTGATCTTGGCGGATGCCCGTGGTCATTCACTGGAACGCCGACATTCTTCGTGTCTCACGCTCACCTTGATCATCTTGCGGCATTGCCAACGATCGTTGCTCGGCGACGAATGATGAAGATGCCTCCGCCGACAATTTATATGCCCGCGGAAGAAGTCGAGTTGTCTCAACGACTTCTGCAAACATGGCAGAGACTTGATCGCGGCAAAATGGTATGCACGATCGTTGGAGTAAACCCGGGCGATGAATACGAGCTATCTCGCGAACACACCGTGACTGTCTTTAAAACTACTCACAGCATCCCGTCTGTCGGGTATGTGATTTGGGAACGCAAGAAAAAGCTAAAGGCGGAACTCATCGGACGGAGCCAGGACGAGATTCGGGATCTCAAGCTGTCCGGCATCGAAGTTGATCAGGAAGTCAAAGTCCCGCTGCTGTGTTACGCGGGAGATACGACACCAGAAGGACTTGATGCCTATGAGCCCGTGTATCAAGCTAAGATACTGATCACGGAAATGACATTTTTCCGTCCAGAACACCAGCCGACGAAGGTGCATAAATTCGGTCACACGCACCTTTATGACATCATCTTTCGGTCAGAAAAGTTCAAGAACGAACTGATTATTCTGGGGCACTTCAGCACGAGGTACCAAGAGTCTCAATTCCGCAACTTGATAGCGGATAAGTTTCCGCCGTCACTGCGCGATCGCGTGCTTCTCTGGCTGTAGGTAGGCCGAATCTCGAAGGCACCGCAGATTCATCATCAGCAGTGCGTCGGCGATTTTTAAACGTCGCAGTCTAAGTCAGTTGTTTTCAGGCAATCCCTCGACGTGCCCCAGATTCATGACGGGTGCGAAGATTGAATGCACTTCTTTGAGCAACTCTTGATCTAATGGCTCGGATGCCCATTGTGCCCATTTGCGGACATTTTCAGGGTTCGCAGATCCGGCGACGGTTGTCGTTATGTCGGGATGAGCGATTGAGAATTGTACCGCGAGTTTTGCAATATCGACGCCCTTGCTTTCGCAGTGAGTTGCTGCTTTTCGCGCGGCAGCCTTCACGTTTTCTGGTTCTTTTAGCCACTTTGGTAGTGGAGCGTTCGTCAGCAATCTCGCGCTGAATGGCCCGGCATTCATGACGCCGACACCTTTGCTTTTTAGATAAGGTACGGACTCATTCAGAAATCGTGTGTTTTGAAGGGTGTATTGGTTGTAGCTTAATACGCAGTCGACATCGGCCTGGTCGCAGATGAAATGAAAGATCTTCTGAGGATAGCCACTAAAGCCTACATAACGTACTTTGCCTTGTTGTTGGATCTTACGAATTGCCGGCAGTGTTTCGTCGACAATCTGTTGCATGGGGACGAATTCAATGTCGTGGCACAGGATGATGTCGATGTGATCGGTACCCAATCGATGCAATGATACATCGATACTTTCGGCAACTCTTTTCGCCGAAAAATCAAAGTGCCCGAGGTCGTAGCGTCCGAGTTTTGTACAAAGCGTGTAGCTATCACGCGGCACATCTCTCAATGCGATACCAAGTAATACTTCACTCATGCCGCGCCCGTAGAACGGAGATGTGTCGATGAAGTTCAAGCCAAATTCGAGCGCGACCCGGACGCTTCGTAAGGCTTCGTCCAGAGAGACGCTACGGAACTCCTGACCGAGTGAAGACGCTCCAAACGACAAGATGGGAAGTTCAAGATTCGTCCGACCGAGTCGTCGAGTTTGCATTGAAACTGCCTTCGAAAAGGATGTGTAATCTGTCCGGATACTTGAGATTGTTCTTCAAGTTAGTTGTGGTGGCAAAGGATATCCACAAGTGCGGTGGCGAAATGGCTCGGTTGCCGAGCGTTCTGAAGTTCTGACCAATCACTCAAGCAGCCAAGTCCACTCATCGATGGACTTGGCTGCTGGTGTTACACCTGGAGTGCTTCGCGGCAACGAGTTTTCTGCTCGTGTCAACTAGTTGCCAGTGTAGAAGAAGTCGGTTGGTCCCTTGACGGTGTAGTATGGATATTGGACGACACCGGGTTGCTGGTTGGCTGGTGGATAAACCAAGTTCTTGGGGGCGTGATACTCATACGTGTGATGGTGAGTGGGACGCCAAACGTCGATCTGCGGCGGGCATGGCATCGGACAATCGTTGTATCCGGTGCTCGGCCCATCGTAGTACATGGGGCCGAGCGAAGCACTTTGAGCTGGAACCTGCATTGATCCGCTCATTTCCATGCCGCTGTTGAAGGCCATGCCTGGATTCTGGCCTCTCACGACTCCCGAGTGACTGCATCCCACTCCGGCGGTCACCAATGCCACACTTAACAGTCCCCAAACTAGATCGCGTTTCATCGGGAATCCCTTCGTCTCGATAAGGTTGTGCCACCGCTGACCGCTGCATTGCGACGGCGTTCGGCGAGTTTTCAATTCACTGCCCTATCGTTATCGACCGTAAACCCGGATGAATTCGGAGATTCGGCGCAGCGGGAATAACCGGCACGACCGGCAAAGTTGCTCGATATTGCAGCTCTAGCCTAGTCTCGTTAACTTAACGCGGGCCGCGTTGGCGGTGCGGCGATGGAGTCGCCGTTATAGAAGCTTAAGGTCCGATGATATAAGCATTTAGGAAGAATCCTGCTAGTCGCGAAGATAGCTGCGGTCATCGCTGAAATGCTGCTTGGTGTTCCGGATCTAGGTCCACAATGGAGTGCTACCCGTGTTCATAGCCGCCTCTTCTCGCTGCTTTTCTGATCTGCGTTTCGAGGATGCCTGTCGCCAGATCATTGATCTTGAGTTCGACCGGATTGAAATCTGGATGAACGAGTCATCGAAGCATTTGAAGCCCTCTGAAGTTGCTCATGAGCCAGATGCGTTTCGTTTGAGATTGCGCGAGTATGGTCGTCTGACCCCGGTGGCTTTCACGTTGGAACATGATGTTTCGCCTGAAATCATGCGTGGAGTTTGCGTCGCCGCCAAGATTCTGAAGGTCACGCAAATCAATATTCCGGCTGGAGAGCTGGGGACTCCGTTTAATGCCGAGATCGATCGTCTAAAAGAGTTTGTACGGATTGGCAATGAGCATGGTGTCAGGATTGGGATTCATACCAAAACCGGGCATCTGACCGAGGATCCTCATACTGCGGTGGAACTTTGCCAGTCGGTGCGCGGCTTAGGTATCGCACTAGATCCGTCGTATTATGTTTGTGGGCCTCATCGGAATCAGACTTTTGATCAAGTCTTCCCGCACGTGCTGCACATGATGTTGCGGGACTCGACACCGACCGAGGTGCAAGTTCAAGTAGGTTTGGGTGAGGTTGACTACGGTAAGTTGATGTCTTGTCTCGAACGCGAGAAGTATGCACGAGCGCTCTCAGTGGACTTCTACCCTGACAAGTTCGGCTCTGCTTCGCGTATTCAGGAAATGCGGAAGCTACGATTGCTGCTGGAATCGATGCTGTAGTCGTTGATTCGGATCGGTGAAAAAAAAGGATCCACAGTTGGTATGTAAATGATACAGGCTGTGGATCTTTTTGTTTTTAGGCAGGTAACTCGCGTGATTGCCCTTTCGGTTGATCGGCAACGCCTAATCACGCGGGTTCTTGAGGTAATAGAACCGACCGTCTTCGGCGCCTCCGAGGAAGTCGGGGATGCCATTTCCATCGAAGTCGACGGTGGTCGGGCTTACGTCGTGGCCTTCGATGTTCTGTTTCGCCAGCGTCCCTGCATGCTGAAACATCCAAAGTCCGTCGCGATGTCCACTCCCTCTGTAGAGATCCGCGTTCGCAGAATTGAGTAGTAAGTCGAGCAGTCCATCGCCGTCCCAATCGACGACGCTCAGCTTGCGCCGCCCGCTTCCACCAGCAGTTCGTTCATTGAACCTCAGCGGCTTTCCCGTTGCGTCAGTGAAGAGGCGGCGCGGTGGCAAGAGTACGAGACGACCGTCACGTTTCGCTCGTTCAAAGAATGAGAAGTAGCCCTCGACGTCGAGCATTGCGAGGTCGATCAAGCCGTCTCCATTGAAGTCGTGCAAAACGGGCGTTGTTCTCCATTGAGTCGCGAGTTGTTGACCGACGGGTTGCCACCAAGTCCACGCTGGTTTGGGGACGGTTTCATTCCATTGGACTTCGATCGTTTGAGGCGTTGCTAGTTTTGGTAATCGAGACGACCTTGATTCATCGTGAGGGCCAAGGTTCTTGAGCCACTCGACTTTGCCCCAGATCGAATTGAACACGATGTCTGGTAAGCCATCTCCATCCCAATCTCCGATGTTGAGTGTTGTGTATCCCCATTTGGCCTCAGCAGGACCTTGAATGCTCCCGTTCGGACCAGCCATGACTCGGAACGGTTTGCCGTTCACTAGCAGTTTTTGAGGTGCCGCCCATTTGGGACTTGCGACTTTGGGACCACTAAGGTTCTCGAAGAACTCGATGTATCCGGATGTGTTGCCAGACACGATGTCGATATCGCCATCGCGGTCCCAATCGAATCCAAACGGAGTCGCAAGCGCTCCGCACTTCAGAGTGTCGGCCTGTTGGTGGAAGTAACGCGGAGCCAAGAATCGTGGCGGACTCTGCTTCTTTGCGGAGACATTTTCGATCAACGCTACCCGGCCATCTTCATCGCCGACGATCAGGTCGAAGTCGCCGTCGCGGTCCCAGTCGAAGGCGACTGGGACAATCATCTCGAGGTCCATAGTCAGTGGTTGGCCGTTGTCTTGAATCAAGCGACGGCCGACGGCGTAGCTTGGAGCGGTTCTCGATCCCACATTTTCGAAGTAGGTGAAGCCATCGAGAAACTCACCGCACAGCAGATCGAGATCGCCGTCGCCATCGAAGTCCTCGAAGTTCGGAGACGGACAACCAAATGTGTCCACGGGTTGCCCCGCAGCTTCGACTTTGAACGGGGGGCCATACGTCGGAGCTTGGTTCGTTCCGGTATTCCGATGAATGAGCACGTAACCGTGAAGTGGCCCGTTGGTCCACTCTCCGCGAGCATTCCAAGCGTCATCCCAGCCGTAGTAACTCCAGTCTTCAATGCCAGTCACAAGATCAAGCAAGCCGTCACCGTCATAGTCGGCGTAGCGCCATTGATTGTGGCGGACTTTCGGTCCCTTTGGTTGTTTGCCTTCGGGCCTATAGAAGTTTGCTGGCACCGATAAGGCGATGCGCTGTTCAAGTCCCGATTGTTCGAATCTTTGATACTCGTAACCCGGTGAGAGCACGCGGAGCTGGCCATCGACATAGCTCGGCATGACGTAATGCACGGTCTTGCTGAGGCGTCGCGCGGGTTTGAATGTCGGGAACTTGTTCTTTGAGGTATCGCCAGTCGCGTTTTCGAAGAGCCAGACACCGTTCGATGGTTTATCGGGACAGGACACGATCAAGTCGTAATCACCATCCCCATCGGCGTCGCACGGAATTGGCCAAGCCCAGAGCCCAACACCAAGGTCGACGACTAATCCTGGGTGGTTGTAAGCCAGTTTTTCGAGGCCTTCGGCTGCGACTGAATCTGCAGCAGAGACGAAACTCAAGACGAGAGCGAGGACCGCGAGCCGAATGACGTTCAAGATGAGCATCCTGCTTTAGCAGCGAGCTCGATTGATACCGCGTCCACCGTTTGCCTGAAGCCAGGCGGAAGACTTCACTCGCTCAGGTTGTGTGTAGGGAGTCTTACAGGAAATAGACCGGATAGTTTAATTGTCGCTGATTCTCATCCGGCGTGGTTTGTGGAGAGCTAGCGGATCTTTCACGTATTGCTTTTGGCAGTCAGGACAGAGGTCATAGCGGAAGCTGCGCGAGCGGTTTGCATCTAGTTCGAGCTCTCCGGTCAGATCGAAGTCATTCAGAATCCCCGCGACTTCTTCGAGATGGTCAGCATCTTCATCGAAGCTCGCTGCGGCGGACGCACCCTCTTGATCGAAGGGCACAAAGACTTCGAGACGAGCGACGAAGCGCTTTTCGTTGAGCTTTTGCCCGCAGATGTCGCACGAGTAGTGCATCATGTGAGATGGTCCTTCCGAAGTATTGAGGCAGGCCTCCGCCCGCAGTCTAAAGAGCGGGGCGATTTAACCAGACGAGGCAAACGGACGAAAGCACTGGGTTCGAGTTTTCCCAAAACTTCTTCGGATCAATGGCCGCTTGTCGGAGTCCGCTGGTTGTTGCGCATGAAGTTCATGCGTTGAGATAAAGACGAGCATGATGAAGGGGCCGAAAGTTGCAGACTTCGGCAATTGCTCTTCGAGAGTGACTGACTTCAAGCAGTCAAACTCGACCCACGCTGTGTACCGCGACGTGAATCGATTTCAGGGCGTTGCGGGGCTTGCATCGCAAATTGACACCCTCCCGACCGGGCCTAGAATCCCCGCTTTTCGCGGATGTTACGAGGAGTTTTTGCTATGGATGAAGCCATTCGGAAAGCCGGAGTGCTCATTGAAGCGCTCGGTTGGATTCGACGATTTCGTGACCGCTACGTTGTCATCAAGCTCGGCGGCAGCACGCTTGAGAACCCCGACTCGGTCAAAGCTTTTCTGACCGATGTCCTCTTCTTAGAAACCGTCGGCATGCGTCCCGTCCTCATTCATGGCGGCGGCAAAGACATCAGCAAGGCGATGGGGAAGGCGGGCATCGAACCCCGTTGGGTCAACGGGCGCCGCTATACCGACGAAGCAACGCTCGACATCGCGGCCCGCGTGCTCTGTGGCGAGATCTGTAAAGGACTCGTCGACGAGATCAATCGGCAAGGCGGTCGAGCCTTCGGTTTGAGCTACCTCACCGCGAACTGCTTGAAGGGCGAGAAGCTGACGCTCAAGGGCGAGAATGGAGAGGATCTCGATCTCGGCTATGTCGGGCATGTGACGGACATCGACGTCGGGCTCATTGAACGAGCGACGTCAGCCGGGTTGATTCCGGTTATTCCGAGCATCGCACTCGATAGCACGGGGCATCGACTCAACGTCAACGCGGATACCGCAGCAGCGGCGGTCGCACGCATCTTAAAGGCTGAGAAGCTGATGTTCGTGAGCGATGTGCCGGGCATCTTTCTCGACAAGAACGACCCGAGCACGCTGCTCTCACACGTCGACGTCAAACGTTGCCGCGAGCTGATCGCTGACGGCACGATCGCGTCGGGAATGGTGCCAAAGGTCGAGGCATCGCTTGAAGCCCTCGAAGCGGGAGTCGACAAGATTCACATCGTCGATGGTCGCATGCCGCACTCGGTGCTGTTGGAGGTCTACTCCGACAAGGGCATCGGGACGGAGATTGTGAAGTAGCAGTCTCTACGGCCAATGGAACTGAGGACTCCCCGATATTCATTTCTCACACAACTTGCAGTGCGGTCAGAGTATGGTCATTCGTACAGATCACATCTCGATCATTCTTCCAATGATGTAAGATTGAGGAGATGCAAATGGCACAACCGCTTTTGGTGCTGATTTCGAAGATGCTCGCGAACCCAACAGACACGTTGAAAATACTCTACGAACACGACTGTGATGGTGACGAGGAAGCTCATGACGACGAACTCATTGAAGAGGTCTATGACGACTACTCGTCGAGGTGTGATCGGGCAATTGCCATCATTTCAAAACGCCACGGCAAACCGATGCGAACAGGGGGCGAAGACGATGATGCTATCCCGGCTAATGGAGTCTTTCGCTTCGGGTTGTGGTCCATTGAAGGGAGAGGTGTTTTTGTCGCGGCAACTCATGAAGATCGTGAGCTCCCGGTTCTATTAATTGCTGGTACGACGCTCTGAGCCGTTTATCTCGTCTAGTTGAATCGGATCAGTTTCGAACCCATCGTCTAACGCACTGTCTGAGCGGCTTCTCTTTGCGAGTCTCGCCGCACCTCTTTTGAAAGGCACATACTTTGGATCCCGCAGCTACTCGATCCAGTCAGGACACCGTCAAGCAGTTCGAGAAGTACGTTATTCCGAACTACACCCGCTATCCGATCTGCCTCGTGCGCGGCGAGGGGCAGTATGTGTGGGACGCGGAAGGCAAACGCTATCTCGATCTCTTCCCCGGTTGGGGCTGCAACATGCTCGGGCACTCGCCGGAGCCGATCGTTAAAGCGATTCAGCAGCAGGTCGAGAAGCTGATCCATATTCCCAACACATGGTACACCGAGGCGCAAGGCGACTTTGCTGAGATGCTCTGCACGCGCAGCTTCGGTAAAGCGTTCTTCTGCAATAGCGGGGCCGAGGCGAACGAAGGCGCGATCAAGCTCGCGCGTCTGCATGGCTCGCCCAATGGCCGCTACAAGATCATCACCTTCGAACGCGGCTTTCACGGACGCACGCTCGCGACGGTGACTGCGACGGCTCAGCCGAAGTATCACGAAGGACTCGGGCCGCTCGTCGCCGGCTTTAAGTACGCGCCGTATGGCAATCTCGAAGCGGTTGCCGACCTCATTGATCATGAGACCGCCGCGATCATGCTCGAACCCATTCAAGGCGAAGGTGGTATCAACATTCCGCCGCAAGGTTTCCTCGAAGGACTCCGCAAGCTGTGCGACGACAACGGGTGCTTGCTGATCTTCGACGAAGTGCAGACCTGCATGGGCCGCACGGGAACATGGTTCGGCTATCAGCAGTTTGGCGTGCAGCCCGACGTGCTCACGATGGCCAAAGGCGTTGCAGGCGGAGTGGCAGCAGGCGTTGTGATCGCCAAGACCGAGCTTGCTCCGGCTCTGCGACCGGGCATGCACGCCAGCACGTTCGGCGGCAACCCGCTCGCGATGGCGGCGGGTATTGCGACGATGAAAATGATCGAGGATCAGAACCTGCTCGCTAACGTTGAGGCGATGTCGGCGCGCTTCCGGCGCCACTTCGAGTCGCTGCAACGCGAGCTGCCGATCATTCAAGAAGTCCGCACGAAGGGCATGATGATCGGCGTCGAGCTGAGCATTCCGTCGAAGCCTGCGGTCGGTAAGTGCATGGAGCGCGGCGTACTCGTCAACTCGACGCAAGATTCTGTCTTGCGGTTACTTCCGGCACTCAACATAACTGAAGCCGAAGTTGACGAGGGTTGCAGCGTGATCGCTGAAGTCCTCAGAGAAATGGCCTCGGAGGCATGACGTATTGAGTTTGAGCCAGGTAGTTTCGAACCCGGCTTCCTTTTGAAGCCGGGTTCGCTTTTTTTGTACCGGAGAAATCCGCATGCGACACCTCACAACACTGATGGATGTGTCGAGGGACGATGTCCTTGCCATCTTTCAGCTTGCTGCGGAACTCAAAACGCAGACGCGAGCCGGAGAGCGTCCACCTCTCTTGCAGCACAAAGTACTGACACAGATTTTTGAGAAGCCCTCGCTGCGCACTCGGCTCAGTTTCGAATCGGCTGCCGTTCATCTGGGAGGGCAGAGTTCGTTCTTTAACTCGCGAGACGCAGGCATGCATGGTCGCGAGTCGTTGCACGACATCGCCAAAGTGGCGAGCAGCTTGTCGGACTTCGTCGTGTTACGAACCTACTCGCAAGAGACCATCAACGACTTCGCCAAGTGGTCGAGTTGTCCGGTCATCAACGGTCTTTCGGATGATCATCATCCCTGTCAGGCGTTGACGGACCTCTTCACGATTCAAGAGCACTTCGGAAAGCTCGACGGTCAGCACTTGGTCTTTGTCGGCGACGGAAACAACGTCGCGACTTCGTTGGCCATGCTGTGCGCTCAACTCAGTATGCCGATGACTTTGGTGTGCCCACCAGGTTACGAGATCAAGCCTTCCATCGTTCGCGAATTGATCTCTCGATTTCCGTCCGCTGAATTCAAGCAGACACAGAACTATCGCTCGGCGGTCAAGAATGCGGACATCGTTTACACTGACGTGTGGACGAGCATGGGGCAGGAAGACGAGGCCGACGTTCGGAAGAAAGACTTCAATGGCTTTCAAGTGAATGAAGAGCTGATGGCTTTGAGCAAGCCATCATGTCGCTTCATGCATGACCTTCCCGCGCGTCGCGGCCAAGAGGTGACCGACGGTGTGATTGATGGCGAACAAAGCATCGTCTTCCAGCAGGCAGAGAACCGCATGCATCTCGCCAAAGGCTTGTTGGTCTGGCTAGATCGACGACGATTGAAGTAATTCAACTCTACGCGTTGCGACTCTTGAAAAAGCCCCAGTTGAGTTTGCTCAACTGGGGCTTCGGTGTTTGTGGATGATCTGACATTCGGACGCTGGCTGCTTAGCTCAGTCCGAAGGTCTTCATCAGTGCGGAATGAGCGAGTTGTCCGTTCTCTGCCGAGACCACCGCGCTGATTTGAATTTCGCTGGTGCTGATTAGCTGCACGTTGACTCCAGCAGCTGCAAGAGCTTGGAACATCTTCTGTCCGACACCCGTATGGGTTCGAAGACCGATGCCCTTAACGGACAGTTTGGCGATGTGTCGGTCAAAGCTTTGTTGAGCCGACGGCCATGATTCGAGGACTTCGCGGGTCAGCAACAAGCATTGATCAACATCAGCCGCGGGGATGGTGAAACTGAGATCTGTGCGGCCATCTTTACCGACGTTTTGCACGATCATGTCGACCATGATTCCGCCTTCGGCAACGGCAGAAAATAGCTTGGCCGCAACGCCGACTTCGTCCGGCAAATGTCGGATCGTGAAGCGAGCTTGAGCGGTATCGAGTTCGACATCGCTCACCACGATGTCTTCCATGCTCGAGAGTCGCGCAACCACGTCTCGTTCCAGTTCAGCGCGGGTCGACGTACGAGCCACTGCAGCACCCTTCGCGGCAACACCGACTTCGGGCTGGCGCCCCGACGGCTTGTCCAAACCGAAGCTCGCGTGAATGGCCTGCAACGCGGCTTGAGCTTGCTCGCGTTTGACCTGCACGGAGATTTTGATTTCGCTCGTCGTGATCATGCCGATGTTCACACCAGCATTCGCGAGGCAAGAAAACATCTGGGCTGCGACGCCCGTATGTGCTTTCATGCCAGCACCAACTGCGGACACCTTCGACAGGTTGGTACCGTGTTGAATTCGCCCTGAACCAAGCTCTTTAATCGCTTCCTCAGCAGCGGTGAGAGTCTCTGCAAGATCGCCCTCGGGCACGGTAAAGCTGACTTCGGCCAGTCCGCCCGCTCCGATGTCTTGCACGACCATATCAATCGGGATGTTGCGATGAGCCATCTTCGAAAAGATGAGACTCATGACGCCGGGCCGATCCGGAATGTCTGCGAGGCTGACTCGCACTTCGTTCTTCACGACTGCGATGCCGGTGACAACCTGCGAATCGTTCTCTCCTTCAGGAGCGATGAGCGTGCCGGGCTTCTGCTCGAACGACGACACAACAGCGAGATGCACGTTGTACTTCTTCGCGAACTCGACCGACCGCGAGTGCAGCTTGCCGCCGCCGAGGCTCGTCAGTTCCAGCAGCTCGTCATACGAGATGCGTTCGAGCTTGCGGGCCTCTTTCACCATGCGCGGGTCAGTCGTGTAGATGCCATCCACGTCGGTCAAGATTTCGCAGACGTCGGCTTCGAGGACTGCCGCGAGCGCAGTCGCCGTCGTATCGCTGCCGCCGCGACCGAGCGTTGTAATGTTGAAGTCCTCGTCGATTCCCTGAAACCCGGCGGCGATGACGATCTGCCCGGCATCGAGCGCCTTCTTCATACGGTCCGTCGAGATCTTCTTGATGCGCGCTTTGCGATAGCTCGAATCGGTGAGGATGCCAATCTGATAGCCGGTCAGACTGATGGCTGGCTCCCCGAGCGTTTGCACGGCCATCGCGAGCAGCGCGACGGACTCTTGCTCGCCGGTTGAAAGCAACATGTCCATTTCGCGAGCCGGCGGGTTGTCGGTGATCTGAGCGGCGAGGTCGATGAGTTCGTCCGTCTTGTCTCCGCGAGCACTGACGACCACGACGACTTGATTGCCGGCGTGCTTCGCGGCGATCGCTCGACGAGCTGCATTCAGAATCCGGTTCGCGTCCGCGACGCTAGTCCCACCAAACTTTTGAACGACGATAGGCACGATAAGAAAGACCGTTGTTAGGAGTGAAAAGGACAGATTGGGCACGGACTCGGCGAGTCTGACGCTGATTTTTGCTGCTCGTTGAGTTGGGTTTCAGTCGGCCATTTCTGGGCTGAAACCCGGCCCGCGAAGGCGGGTCGGCGAAGGTAGCAGACCTATCGAGGCGGTGGGAGCGAGAGCAAGCCTGCTACCAAAAATCTCAGTTATTGTCGCATCGGCTTTGCTGAATAGGCCTGCGAAGCTGTCTCCGACGGAGTTCGGAGAGCCGGATTTTGTGGCAGTCACAATCGGATTCAAAGTCGCGATCAGCGCGCCTGCGGGAGGTGATGCTCTGCCGGGCGATTCCAGCCCTCAACCGTGTTCGCGGTGACGTCGATGTCTGGAAGTGATGCTGGGAAATACTGCGCGAAGTACGAGCCTCTCGCACTTCGCTGTTTCCAATCAATCATCGGAACAATTGCGCCATGATCGTCATCGTTGGGTACATCGTTGTGATCGGATCGGTTGTCGGCGGCTTTACGTGGGCTGGCGGCAACGTGCTCAATCTGTGGCACCCATCCGAAGTTGTGTCCATCGGCGGAGCCATGTTGGGTGCAGCCATCATCATGTCGCCGGGCAAAGTGTTGAAGGACACGATTACCGGGCTGATCGGTACGTTTAAGGCCGCGCCGTTTTCAAAAGCCTGCTACGAGCAGCTTTTTCAAGTCATGTATTTGCTGTTCAAGATGGCTCGACAGGAAGGCGTGCTGGTCTTGGAGTCGCACGTTTCTGACCCGCACTCCAGTCCGATCTTCAGCAAGTTTCCTCTGATTCATCACAACCATCACGCGATTGAGTTCATCTGCGGAGCGATCTCGCCGCTGATTGATGGATCGGTGACGCCGGATCGAATCGGGCCGATGCTGGAAGAAGAAATTCATGTGATGGAGGAAGAGCATCACGGACCTATCTCAACTGTGACCAAAGCGGCTGACGGTTTGCCGGGCTTCGGAATTGTGGCCGCTGTGCTCGGAATTGTGATCACGATGGGTCACATCGATGGTCCCGTGGAAGAAATCGGACACATGGTTGGTGCCGCTCTCGTCGGTACGTTCTTGGGAATCTTGGCGTCGTACGGATTCCTCGCGCCGATGGCTGTGAAGATGGAGTTCAACGGTCACGAGGAAATGATGTTCTTCAGGACTGTCGCCACGATGATTCAAGGCTTTGCGAACGATCTCTCGCCCAAGGTCGCAATTGAGATGGCGCGTCGAAAGCTTGGCAGCGGAATTCGTCCCACACGCGAATATGTCGAAGAGCTGCTGAAGAAGGCTGAATCTGGTGGTTGATCGCGAATTGTTGCCGAACTCATTGAGCTGATGGCTGCTTGGCGGCTTTCGAAGTCGCGACTGTCGCATTCAGCCGCAACCGTTTGATGGCGGGCATGAAGTACTTGTCACTCAACCCAAACCATTCTTGTTGATGGTTGGCGTACGAAAGGATTTCTGACATGGGTGGTGGAGGCGGCGCCTGGAAAGTGGCCTATGCCGACTTCGTGACGGCCATGATGGCTTTCTTCCTCGTGATGTGGATCGTTGGTCAAAGCCAAGAAGTGAAGAAGCATGTGGCTCAACACTTCAAGGATCCGTTCCATCTGTCGGAAGACGGTGGTGATACCAGTTCGGGCAACTCAGATTTGCCATATGAGGGCTATGGATCGTCACCCAAGAAAACCAAGAACAAGTCTGAGAAGCTCTCGACCGGGCCCAAGATAGGACTGCCAGGCGCTCAATTGCCGCCATCGCCTGATGACAAGTCGGCGCTGGGAAAGAAGCCACATGTCATTCAATTGCACGACGGGCAGAAGTCCGCAGTAGGTTCGATGATCGTGTTTGAAGAGACCGGAGTGGAACTCGATGCTACGGCCAAAGAGCAGTTGAGGCAGTTCGTGGCTTTGGTGTTGGGAAAGCCGAACAAGATCGAGATTCGAGGCCACACGACTCGGCGCCGATTGCCTGAAGACAGCCCATACAAGGACTCGTGGCAGTTGAGCTATGAGCGTTGTCAGAAGGTCTTGCAGTACCTTGAAGAAGCTGGCGTCGAATCACGTCGAATCCGATTGAGCCAAGCCGCAGGCTTCGAGCCGTACTCGTCCAAGAAAGAAGCGGATCGGCAAGCAAAGAACTCTCGCGTCGAGATTTACATGCTGAATGAGTACGTGAATCAGCTGATAGGCAGCGATAGCGAACGTGACGAGCGGTATCGATAAAGCTTAACCCTGATACCGTGCTAGAACTCGCCAACGATGTCATCGTTAGCTCTCGTCGAAAGTGCGTTGAGGACCGACTGGCTCAAGTTGCTGCTGATGAATCTCACGCTGCCATCCATCAGCGAGAAGTGGCAACCGCCGACATGATGGCTCCAGAAGCGATCGTTGTGTGCTCCGGATGGGTCGCCCGGGCCAATGCCAAACTCGACAGCGATGAAGGCATCCATGTTGGCACCGCATAAGCTCCAGCCGACGCTTAATAGGTTCGGGATGCCGCGTTCTCCAATGGCGATCGTGTTGGACTGCCCGTCGGTGATGTCTCGAAATCTGGTGGCACTGTTGACATACAAGACACCGTCTTTGGCGACGCTCGTTGAACCACTGCAGCCGACATAATTCCCAGGCATGTGCTCGCCGAGGACTGGATCAGAGTACTTGTGACCTGCGTTGGAATCGCTCGGGCATGAGTACATCGGCAGTAAGTCGTCAGCGGGATTTTGGCTGCTCGGCAAGGGCGCGATGTAAGTGAAGCACATCATCCCCAGCGGCACCTTGTCGAACATGGCTTGCTGATCGAGCTCCGGCAGCAGCATCGCTCGATACGTCCAATGCAGCGTGTTGATCTTGCCCATCGGCAGCATGCTGCGGGACTCGTGATAGTTCTGCAGAGCAAGTCCCCATTGCTTGAGATTGTTCTTACATTGGACTCGGCGTGCTGACTCGCGAGCTTGTTGGACGGCTGGGAGTAACAGGGCGACAAGCACCGCAATCACCGCAATCACGACCAGCAGCTCAATGAGCGTGAAGCCGGCGCGACGGGGATGGCGGTGGTTCATGGAAGAGGGCTCAAGAAACTTGCAGGCTAAGATGGCGGGGACGACCGGATTTGATGGCAAGTATGTCGTCTGGCTGCCGTGCGGTGAGTTCGCTCGGCGGCACAAAAAAATGGCGAGCTTTCGCTGCTCGCTTAGTCTTTCCCACAAACGTTAGGTCCATCGACATGAATCTGACTGACGCGGTCTAGAGTCCGCAAGCTCCGATTCACGCTCCGATTTTGCGGGATGAAGCGATGACGTCGAGCTTTTTAGTGACGGGCCACTGTTACGCGTGAGACGGACTATTTGCTGGGCAGATCCAGATCTAAGTTCAGCTCCGCCTGCTTGGGGACGCTGACCAGCAGGGACCGAGGCTCGCCGTAGTCGGTCATGCGAGACTTCAACTCATCCAGCGGCACCTTGGGCGCAGTCGAATTCGTCGGAGCATCCGGCGCGACCCATATCAGTACCACATACCGACCGGGCTTGGGGCCGAGCTTCGAATCGAACGCATATCGACCGTTTGAAAACGCGGCTCGGACTGCGGGGCCATCCGTGCCGGGTTCTGGGACGAAGCTAATCAGTCCGTTCTTTTGTTCGAGTCCCCGGATCACGCCGCTGACCGCGCAACGGTCTGAGACTGCGCCGCCACAGCCGACAACTGCGGCGAGCATTGCGACAATCAGGGTCGTGAGGAAACGGCGCGACGAACGCATGGGAAACTCGCAGATGGAAAGCTCGTAGCGAATGAGTGTTGGAAAGAAGTATCGGAAACTACTCGTTGTACCGACAGGTGATAAGACGCAATGCCAATGTGTTCGCCCCAAATGTGCGGGTTACATCAGATCGAGGTCTCGCACTGAGACGCCGGGGACGCAAAGTTGAGAAGTCGAAGAACTTAGTCGGGGCCACGTTCCCAATTCTTCTACGAGAGACTCGGGCTAGGTTGCGTCCTTAGTCTCGACTCTGCGGACCGATGCCTCATGGTCCGACAATCTGCAGTTCTTGAAACGCAGTGTTCTCGCCGATCGGAGTTACGGTTTGGACCTGCCAGACGAGCCAACGATAAGAGCCGAAGTTCTTGTCTGTGGATGAGCGGATGCTCGTCGCTTGGAATGGAGTGGCGGGGAGAGTTGTGGAATCCACTTCCAGCAGCGGTTTGAAGAGCTTGCGGTCGGATGTGTTCCAGCCGGGATCGGTTTCGCTCGTGCTGCCATAGAGCCTGAAGTGTTGTGGGCCGCGAACTCCATTTTGTTGGAACGACCATGTATTGATCGACTTGATGTCGCGGCGTTGGCCAAGGTCGACTTTGTAGAGTCCTCCTTCAACATCATTGCCAAACACGGGGCCGTAGTTGCGGGCCAACTTGCCGTCGAACAGCGTCTGCGGCGGTTCGTTGTTGGTGGCTGGCTGAGTCAGCAACGCTTTGATCGGCAGCACGTCTTTCGCGGCCAGCAGCGGAATCGACTTGAAGCTATCGGCATTGGCGGACTCAGTCGTCGCATACAGGTACTGGTCGACCGCGATGAGATTGGGCGACTGTTCGCGCACGATCCGAATCTCAAGCCGCTTACCTGCCGCTGCGTTTTGAAGTCTCAACAAGTCAGCGATCCTCTTCACTGGTTGGTTATTGAGTGACTGAATCAAGTCGTTGGACTTAAAGCCGTTGGCCGCCGCTTCGGAATCGCTCGGCACAGACTTCAGATGCACGCCGCCCGACTCTTTGGTGACACCGAAGGCTGAGAACTCATCGCCCGAGATGTTGCGAACTGTCGCTCCTCGCCAGACGTGCTCCATCGCTTGTTTCGACCGTTGAGCAATCGGTCGTGGGAGTGGTTCGTTCCCCGGCAGTTTCGGAGTGCGAGCGACCTTCTTCAGCTCGGGCTTCTGCACACCGAAGTCATCCATCGAAAAATTCTTGAAGCCCAGCTTCAGCGCGGGCGAGTCTTCCTTCAGTCGATAGTCGCCAGCTTCACGGTTCATGAAGAGCGGATCGCCGGTCAGAGAATGAGTGTCGCAACCATTGGCCGCGAACTTCAGACGGTCAGCGTCCGAGGTCGTGAAGAGATTGAAGTCGACCTCGCGCCCCCACTTACCCGACGGCATGATCGCGGGCGCATGCGCTCCCGCCCAGATGTTGCGAGTGACTTCGTCGTTGCTGATGCCGTCGCCTTTGATGTGATACCAAACGTGCGGATGGAAGCCGCAGCCCACGCCGATGTTGTTGCGGACGACTCGATGAAAGCCTTCTCGCAACTTCAAGCCGCCGCGCAAAAAGACGTTGTTGGTGATCTCGTAGTTGCTTGAACCATCATCGAGATCCACGTCCCAACCATGATCGCAGCGCCAACGATTGTGATGGATGACCGTCGGCTTAACGGCGTCGAGCTTGGCGAGTTCTGGCAGCAGCTCGGTCACGGCGTTCTGCAAGCCCCAATAACGATCGCGGCCCCACGAGTTGAACGAGCCATGATCGCCGGTCTCTTGCACGGTATCGAAGACATCACAGTGTTCGATGAGATGCCCGCCCCAGCAGCCATCGCCGATATTGATGCCCGCGCGCGACGCGTCGTAGATCGAGCAATGTCGCACCGTGATGCCGGATGCCATCGCGATCTGCACTCCGGCGGCTTGCTTCTCGATCAAGCCAATGCCGCGAATCAAACAGTCCTCGACCGTGCAGTCAGCCGGGTAATTGTCGCTCTGCGGTCCCGGCTGCTTGTCGATCTTGTCGAGGCTTTGTCGTTGACCGTATTCGAAGAGCGGATTTCGGACCGAAGTCGGATGTCCGACGAAGGCCACGCCACTGGCTCCGGTCTCGCGGATGTCGCAACCAGCGATCCGCACGCGGCGGTTGTAGTTGCTGACGAAGACCGCGTTGCCGCCGATCTGATCGAACTCGCAATCGACGATGCGGCAATCCTCGGTGCCTTCGAGCACCACCGCGCCGTCACGAGCGATCGTCCAATCGCTGCGCAATAACGGCTCGCTCGTTTGCATGAAGGTGTGCATGCCATGTTGAAACGTCAGGCCGCGCAGCGTCACGTTCTTCACGGGCTTCTGTTGAGTCCCCTCGAACTGCATCAGTCGGCTCGCGGTTGGGCATTCGATCGTGGCGTTCGCGAGATCCAGACCTTCCGGCGGCATGAAATAGAGCGTGCCGGTCTTGCTGTCGTAGAACCATTCGCCGGGTGCATCGAGCTCTTCGAAGATGTTCTCGACATAGCGATGCTGCTTGTGCATGCCGGACCCGCGATTGTTGGCCCGGCCACCGTCGAGCACCACGTCGCCGTTCTTGTCCTTGCCCTTGATGACAAAGTGAATTCCGCCCCACTCGCCCGGATGCAGCGCATGCACATAACCGCCAGCGGGGTTGCTCCAACGAGCTGCTCGTTCGCGACTAATCGCGTCTGCCGCAAAGCCCCCCAAATGTCGAATGGCTGGATCAAAGTTTGGATAGCGAGCCATCCGCTGCTGTTGGCCATTCACAAACAATCGATCGATCTGCAATCGACTTTGCGGCGGAGCCTCAGGACTGAGATGCGGATGTAAGAATGCTTGCTGCCCGAGCTCCGCTTGCCAGATGCCATCGCGATAGGGCTTCCATTTCAATTCGAGCTTACGGTTGCTGCTGATCACAACCTTCTCACCCGTCGCCGCGCGATACTCAGTCCCGGCATCAAGCTCGGTGAGTCGCAAGCCGCGATACGTGCCGGCATGAATGACGACGCTCGTCCCACGCATCTTCCGCGCGAGCCCTTGAGCTGCCTCCAACGTCGCCACTGGCCGAGCAGCACTGCCATTGTTTTGGTTGTCTCCCTGCGGCGAGGCATGGATCTCATTCGCAGCATAAGCACCTTGATTAGAAAAGAAGGCTGATGCTGCTAGCAGAACAAGGAGCGACACCAAGCGGAGAGTCATGTCTACAAACCTACTTCCGATGCGACTTTGAAATACCAAGAGCTTGAGATTGGTCGATGCAGCTCCCTATTGATCGCGGATCGATTTCAACTTGCTGATCGCACCGCGCATCTCTCCCTTGGCTCCGTCGTAAGTTTCTTTGGCGAGTGCCGCTTCGAGAGCCGGTAACGCGGCTGGATCGCCGACATTTCCGACAGCTCGCGCGACATAACCTCGACGATGGTCGTCGGTCTCACGCTGCAAGACTTCGACGATCTCTGCTGAAGCTTCCTTCGCCGCGATGCCGATTCCGCCCAATGCATGCGCCGACTTCATGCGAACCAAGGCGTCGTCGTGATGTAAGAACTTGCGCAGCGATAAGACTTGCTCGGGCAGGTCGAGATTGAGCATGGCCAACGCTCCAAGAGCGACGACGCGCGTGACGGGATCGGCGTCTTCTTTGGTCGCGGTCTGCAAGGCTCTGACCATGCTGCGTTCTTCGGGAGCTGCTTTGCCGATGCGACCCAATGCGCGGGCTGCGGTCTCGCGAGCTTCCTTCACGGGATCGTTCTTGAGTTGAGCCACAAGTTGCGGCACGGCGGGAACGGCTTGCTTACCGAGATTCCCGATCGCGGTTCCGGCAGTGGATCGTACCGCTCCGTCTTTGTCGGCCAGCGCGGCTCGGATGTCTTCAAACATCAGAGTGGAGAGATCCGAATGGACCAAAGAGCCGATTGCAGCTTGTCGGACAGCAACGTCGGTACTTCGCAACTCAAGTCGGACTTTTGCTGCGCGTTCTTCGGCGCCCGGCTTCGGGTCGGCAGAAGACGCGGACGAGGCGATGGCCAACGTCAGCAGTGCGGCGATACATCCTTGGAAGACACTACGGGGCAGTTTCATCCATCGCTTCATGAGTCGGGCTTTCTGGAACAAGAAGAAGGTCAGCTAGGAAGACTCCGGGCGTCTGGTCTGTCGCAATTCTTACTCGGCTTGCCAACGGAAGCCTTCGTTGAGGAAGCGTTCTTTTGATTCGGCTGACTTCAACGCAGCGGCCAGTCGTGCCGCGAGCTGCGGGTGGCGGCTCTTGGTGGCGACGGCGAAAGGCTGGGTCGCAACCGAGCACTTCAGATCCTTGATGCGGATCGCGTCGAGCGTGTCGGCTGATCCCGCGGCATTACTGAGATACGCGACTGCCGCGTCGAGCGAACCGGTCTTCATCTGATTGACGAGCATGTCTCCGGTCGGCGTTTGCACCGCGACGTTCTTCATCACGATGTCTTGAACGCGACCTTCCTCTAGCGTCTTTTGAGTCAGCCAACCCATCGCACATTGCTTCTCGTGGCCAATACCAACTCGCAGTCCCGGTTTGCCGAGATCCTTCAGATTCTTGATGCCTTTGGGGTTTCCCTTGGCCACCAAAATGACGAGTTCGTTTTGCGAGACGCTCATGGGACGCGGAAAGAAGTCTTCAACTTGCTGCATGAATTCGTTGTCGCACGCGAAGTAAGCGTCAGGCATCTGCCCGGCTTTCATTTGAGTGACCAAGATGCCGCAGCCGTTGTAGACCCGCGACACTTGGACGCCTTCGCGGGCTTCAAACTTCGTGATCGTGTCTTCGATCGCCGGTCGCAGCATCGAACCGGCAAACAGCTTCAGCTCGGGGACATCGGCCCATTCGTCGGCGGACTCGATGACCTTGAAGCCCAGTTCTTTGTAACGCTTTTGCCCGCGATCAACGGCTTGCATGTAACGAGCGAAGTGCAGGGCTCTCTGGGGCTGAGTTGTCGAATTCAGAACGCTGATCGAGACGTTGGCCACCAACGATTCCAACTCTGGGAGACGAACCGCTTCGAGTTCTGGCATCGGCACCAGCACCACATCCCAGACGATGCCTACGTCCGCCGAGCCAACTTTGATGTCGTTGGCGACTTCATTGACGGTGGTCTTGTAAGCCGACTTGGCAGCTAACGGTTCCCACTTACCGAGCTTCGTAAATTGAGCCTTCGTCAGCATGCCGATTGCAGCGGCCTCGGGGTTGGCTTGCAGCAACTTCACGTCGTCAGCCAGCAAATCCGCGAGAGACTTGATGGTCTTGGGGTTGCCCTTGGCGACGGCCAGCACCGCCTGCATCTGAGCGAGTGGTAATACTTCTTGCACAAGCTGCTTGGTGCGAGCTTGCTCGATGTAGCTTTCGTCGGCGGGCAAGAAGAGATCGCCAGTGCGGCTGACTTCATGCGTCGCGAGCAACGTCTGCGACGGGCCGTACTCGATCTGCAACGCGACTCCGAATTCCGCTTCGTAGTCTCGACGGATGACTTCGAGTACCGGGCGATTGCTGGCCGCACAGAACACGATGAGCGGCTTTTGAGGAGCCGCAACGGGAGCTGTTTCGGCTTTCGAAGTAGGTCGTTTGATCGTTCGCTCGGGAGGCGTTCTTAGCAGCAACACGAGCCCGACTAGCGCGGCGATCGAGCCGACCATCAGCACGGAAATTCGATTCATGGCAGCCACACATCAGAGACGCGATCAACACGACTCGACTCCAACGGACGAGTCATCAATGCCTCGGGCTATATCGCGACAGAGATCGCGAAGAAAGGCTGCCGCTCTGGGGCCGTGAATACCCCCAATGGATTATTCATGACACAGCGCTGGCGCAATCAAGACGGCGAGTGCGAGCTGCCTCTAATTCGTGTGGGACACATCCGTGTGAGGATGATTGCTGCGAGCGACATCTCCGGTGATTGAGGTTGCTGCTTCAAGCCGCGTCACACGGATCTTTCTCACACGGATGAGACCAACAACCGAAGCGTCGGCGTCCGATCAAGCATCGACGGCTGGTAGCGGTCACCTTGTGGTTCGCCTGCTATTCGCAGCTCAATTAGTGCGAGATCACCACAATTGACCAGCCGATCGCGACGCCCATGGCAAGCACGGTGTAAACAAAGAACGCCGTCAGAATCTTGGCGATGCTACGGCCAGCAGCGGTGTCATCGGCGTCGAATTCACGCAGTTGGGCGGCAGTAAAGAGTTCGTCAGTTGAAGCCGCTTGGTGCTGAGGTGCATGAGCGATGTCGGACATGAACGCGTCTCCGTGGCGTGCAGATGTTGGCCGTCTTGCGGGACCAGCCGACACAGCACCCAATCATGTGTGCTGCGGGCTACCGGCACGGGCACATCGCACTTCGAATGCCAATCAAACTAATGGACAACGTTGACAGCGTGCGGAGCAATCGTGACGGGCCGACCATTGCGAATAACGGAGTTGCAGCCTGTGGTATGTCGTGGGGCACGTTTTCAACGTGCCTGATTCCAGGAACGCCGCGCGCGTGGCTGTGACATGCATGGCACACAGCGCGCAAGTCTGTCACTCAGCAGATTCGAGGCAGCGGCGCACCGCTGGGCTCAATCAACGTTTGCTCGCGACCGAGCAAACGTCGCACGACGACCGGCACGACGTCTCTTGGTCGGACCTCGCCAATGATGGCTGCTTGCTCGCAACCAGCGACTCGACGCAGCACGGCAACCGTCTGGTCGGCTTGAGCTGGATCGACGGCGATCAACATGGTGCCTTCGTTGGCGACATGCAGTGGATCGAGTCCGAGCAACTCACACGCGCCGCGCACGTCAGCCGTCAGCGGGACACACGATTCGTCGATGGCCAAAGTCAGTCCACAGTCACGCGACCATTCATGCAAGACAGCACTCACACCGCCACGAGTCGCATCGCGCATCGCTTTGGTTGGCACCTCGTGGTCGCGCAGGCTGCGAACGGCTTCGAGCAGTGGAGCACAGTCGCTGACCGGCGGTGGTTCGAAGCCGAGTTCCTCGCGTGCCGATAGAACGGCGATGCCGTGTCGTCCGATTGGTCCCGACACAACGAGCTGATCTCCCGGTCGTAGCAAGCTCGCACCGGCTGGTGCCAATTGGCACAACTGCCCGAGTCCGGTTGTCGTGATGAAGATGCCATCTGCGGCTCCTCGTGGGACAACTTTGGTGTCCCCGGCGACGACCGAGACTCCGCAACGCTGCGCACTCGCCGCGACGCTGTCGAGGACTCGATCCAGAATCGTCAGCGGTAATCCTTCTTCCAGAATGAGCGTCAGCGTGAGCCACAGCGGTTCGGCGCCGCGTACAGCGAGATCGTTGACGGTTCCGAAGACGCACAACGAACCGATGTCGCCGCCGGGGAAGAACAAGGGCGAGACCACAAACGCGTCAGTGGTGAGCACCGGCTGGCCCTTGATGGGGGGCAGCACGACAGCATCATCGAGCACAGCCGTCGGTCCGATGAGTCGCGGGATGATGCGGTCGGCGATCAGGCGCCGCATGGCCGCGCCGCCCTCGCCGTGAGCGAGCAGAACGCGATCGTCAGTGCCGTCTCTTATCCCGGGGCAAGTCATTGAATTCAGCGGTGGCATCATCACCAACCAGAGATTGAGTCTTCGGATTCAGCGAGTCGCAGAGCGACTCGCCTACGTAGCTCAGTCGCTCCGCCACTGAGATTAGCAATCCGAAGTGTGATCAGTGACGCAGCGCATTGAACGTGCCCCACGAAACTCGTCTCAGGCGGATGCACCGACTCCCGCAACACGCACTACGGGCGGTTGAGAGTTGGTGCTGCCGGATGCTTTCGCCTTAGCCGCCGGAGCATTCATGAAGCGTTTCTCGACGTACTTATGGAAGAGTGCTGCTGGTGGCATGGCTGCGACGATGCAGACGGGAACGACCAGCAGAGCGACCCAGCCATCAGTTGAGATTCCCGCCATCGCTAAGCCACACGAGAGCACAACGACCAGCAGGTAGTGAGTCAGATAGATGCTGTAAGACATCCTACCGCAGGCCGCGATGGGCTTGGCGAGCCACAGTTCAGAGAGCCAGCGATCCCACTTGCGGAACACGATCAACCCGGCAGCGAAGATGCTCGAAATGAAGATGTACTCGTCGAGATGCCGTTGGAAGTGATCGGTCTGCATGCGGCGATCGAGCACTCCGTAAACCATGCTCGTGGCCAACACTCCCAACGCGACGACTTTGTGTTTGGTCGTGCCGTAATTGACGGTGTGATAGACGAGGATGCCGGCGGCAAAGAGCAGCCAATGTCCGTCGATAAAGAAGCCATGCGTGTCGATGCCCATTGATCGGCAAACGTGTCGCGCCACCAACGTCAGCACCGTGACCAGAGCCGCTGCCGAGAACAGTCGCTTGGCTCCACACACCAGAATTAGTCCGGCGATCGCGTAGAACTGCTCTTCGTAACACAGCGTCCAACTATTGGGCATCACTACGTCGCCTCGGTCGCGCCGGTCAGTCGATGTAGCCACGCTTCCGATGCCGTGAAGTTGCCGATCCATGTGCCGATGGAGAACTCGGTGACGCGCGGCAGTTGCTCGCACTTGGTGGCTAGTGCCGGAATGAGATTCATCAAACCTGTAAACGTGATGGCGATCCCCAACATGATCCACAGCGGCGGATAGATGCGGCGGATGCGGCGTGCGAAGTACTCGCGGATGGAGGTCGGCTTGCGACGCAACGAGTCGATGCTGCCTGCGATGCAATAACCGCTGACAACGAAGAACATCGGGACGCCGATCCACAGCCAGCCGATCACTCGAATGGCGATGCTGCCGGTGGTCCATGTCTCGCGATCATGCATCGACCAAGCTCGGTCGGCATAGAAAATCGAGTGGTAGCACAGCAGCATCAGACAGGCGACGCCGCGCCAAAAGTCGAACGACAAATAGCGTGTATCAGCTGGTCGAGCTGGTACATCGGAAGTTGAGGCGTTGCTCATGAGATTGCTCAGTGGGCGAAGATGATGGGGCGCGGAGTCGTCACACCGCGATCCGACGAAGACGACTCCTTTCACTCTGCGACGGAATGTGAGACGAGGTCGGAGCCCGCATGTCGTTCATCCAACAAACGGCAGTCTCGTGCCGGGCGACTTCGAATTGTCAGGTCAGTCCTGTGGGTCGTGAGTCGCTGGTCGCAGGCGGGTTAGACCGGCTGTGACGAATTGCACGGTCGGGAGGCAAGGTGTCGTCCGGTTGTTCCGCTGCGGACTGCGCGAGCTGCATAGATTCTGCCCGCTGCGGACTTGCTGCTTGTCCGTAATGGAAAATCGGACCTAGCATCACACTGGATGATCTTGGTTCATTCGCCCCTAAGCAGAGCAGAGGTAGTTGTGAGCAAGCTGGCTTACTTTTTTATCACGCTTGTCGGTGCTGTCCCCGCTGGCGGTACTTTCTATTTGATCGTGCAGCACTTCTTTGATCGTGGTTTTTCGGGACCGCCAGTGCTGGTTGGTGTCGTGGCTACGACAGCCGTCGCTCTGTTTGCAACCATCCTGACGCCGCTGATGGTGCTGTTCTGGTACAAGTCGCCGAACGCCGACGCTGCGAAGCCAGCCGCCGCTGCTGTGGCTGACAAAGAAGAGGTCAATGACAAGAAGCCTGCTGCTCCGGCCAAAGGTAAGAAGGGCAAAGACACCGGCTTCGATGACGCGATCCCGGATGACTTCGATGAGGATGAACTCAACGAGTCTGCGGGTGACGACGACTTCGAAGCGGGCGACGAAGACTTCGAGTACGACGACGATGAGTTCGAAGAGGAAGAAGAGCAGCCCAAGAAGAAAAAGAAGAAGTAGTCGCTGCCTCGATATGGTCTGAGTTCGCGAGTTGGATTCGCGGCTCGTGTGGTTGGTCAACCGACTCTGAATCATCTTTGAGTTCATGAGTCCTAAACGTCGCGCCCGTACTTTTGAAGTTCGACGACGGAGTCGCTCATGAGAGGAGTGCGTTGGCTGTTTGGCTGCCTGGTGCTTCTGGGCACCATCGTTCTGGCCGGTTGCGATCAACAGTCGAAAGCGATTGTCCTTTCTCAGGATGAACTCGAACGCCTCGAACGAAAGGCCATCGACTTCCTGCGAAACGAAGGCTGTAAGCTCGAAGAGATCGAAGACGAGATCATCAACTCACGCGGCATCTTGGTGCGGATCTTCCCTGAGCACCTGACTGAGACCGGGACGATTCGTGCGGAACTCGTGCGTGAGATTCGCGATCTTCGTAAGTGCTTCCTGATCTTGGACGGCACCCCGATAAGTCCGTCTGGTTTGGCCGAACTGAAGTCGCTGGGAAACTTACTTTTGCTGAGTGCCCAACAAACTCCGATCAACGATGAAGGTCTTCGTCAGATCGAAGGCATCGTGAGCCTCCGACTGTTGCGACTGAATTGGACTCGTGTGGGCGACGCCAGTTTGCAGCACATCAATCGTCTGCCCGAACTGAAGATGCTGTATCTCTCGGGCACCAAGGTTACCGATCGAGGTCTCGATCACTTGGTGATTCTGAAGAAGTTGCAGGCTCTGCAATTGGCCGAGACGAAGCTCACAGATCGCGGGGCTCGGCAGCTCTCTGAGTTCTCGGACCTGATGTTTCTGAGTCTGCGTGGCACCGACATTACCGACGACACGGTGGCCGTGTTGGCCAAGCTGAAGAAGCTGAGGCACGTCGACATCACGGACACGCGCATCTCACTGGAAGGTTTGAAGTCGCTGCAAGATGCCTTGCCCGAGTGCAACATCCGCCGCGAGCTGACATTCCGCTTGCCACCTGTCGCTGGCCCAGCCATCGGACCAATGCCCGCACCTTAGTAACGCCATTTCGATTGGTAACGTTGCGGGTAAGTCGTTCGTTTTTGTCGGCGACGAGTGGAATCTCGATCGAGAGAGTGGCCCATGAAAAAACGCCAGCGAGTGCGTGCCCATTAGAAACAGGGAAGCTCTCTCTGGCGTCTGAGATTGTTGTCCGGGATGTACCCCGAACAGCGGCGTTATTCCTTCGCCTTGTCCATTTCGACGACTTTCTCTTTCGAGCCGTCGGCATCAATAGCCTCTCGGAGCGTCTTGGCGGCGGCTGCGGTCGACTTCGCAGGGCCGGTGAGTTTCAAGTAGTAGTAGGGCTTGTCTTTGGGCATCACGATGAACATGACGACGCGCGCGTTCTCCAGTGGAGCCGTTCGACGGCGGAAGCTGGGGCCGACGTGAGTGCCGACTAAATCGGTCACTTCGTAGGGGCCAATGGCGGATTCACCAGACTTCGTTTCGGCCTTCACTCCGCCTTGAAATTCGCCGACCCAACGAGGCATGTTCGCTTGGGTGTTGCCACCCGCGAAGGACGACACAACCAATGTGGTCTCGTCCTTTTCATCGTCGACGTTCGTGGCGACGAACTGCGCGAGTCGCAGCTTGTTCTCCGGAGCTTGAGACTTCCATGACTCGGGCAGCTTCAGCTTTATGTCCTGAATGACGTGCTCTTTGATCTTGGTTTCGGACTTGGCTTTCGCGTCGTCAGCAAATGTTGCCAAGGGAGCCAGCAGCGCGGCTGCGCTCAAGCTGAATGCACAGAGCAGTGACTTCATGAGATTCCTTAGGTTGGTGGAGAGAGACTGCGGAGTGAGCGGCGAACGATGATCTAACGAGTGCCAAGTTGAAACTCTCGCGTCACAGCGTTTCGCGAGACTCGGTCAGCTACTTGCTGTTGCGAGCACGGCGATGGCGAACTTGTTCGGCCAAGCCTTCGAGCAGCGGAACGGTCGCGTCCCATCCTAAGCACGCATCGGTGATGCTCTGACCGAAGATCAACGATTTGCCCGCGGCGTAATCCTGGCGACCAGCTACCAAGTGCGACTCGACCATCACGCCGCAGATGCGACCATCACCTTCGCCGATTTGACGACCGATCTCTGCTGCGACCAAAAGCTGACGCTCATGTTGCTTGCTGCTGTTGGCGTGCGAGCAGTCGATCATGACTCGTTCGAGCAGTCCGGCGGCTCGCAGTGCATCGCAGGCAGACTGCACGCTGGCGGCGTCGTAGTTGGTCGATTTGCCGCCTCGCAGAATGAGATGGCAATCCTCGTTGCCGCGCGTTTCGACGATGGCAACTTGCCCGTTCTTGTGAATCGACATGAAGTGATGGTGCTGAGCTGCAGCCACAATCGCATCGACTGCGATCTTCACGTTGCCGTCAGTGCCATTCTTGAAACCGATGGGAGCCGACAAGCCGGAGGACAGCTCGCGATGCACTTGAGACTCTGTGGTGCGAGCACCGATGGCTCCCCAACTGATGAGGTCTGCGATGTATTGGGGCGAGATGGTGTCGAGGAACTCTGAGGCCGCAGGAACACCGCGTTGATGAATTTTCATCAGCAAGTCGCGAGCGATCCGCAGTCCTTCGTTGATGCGGAAGGTCTCGTCGAGATACGGGTCGTTGATCAGCCCCTTCCACCCCACCGTCGTGCGCGGCTTCTCAAAATAGACTCGCATGACGATCTCTAGGTCGGCGGACAAACGCTGCCGAACATCGGCCAGCTTGCTCGCATAGGCCAACGCCGCCTCGGGATCATGAATCGAACACGGACCAACGATGACCAGCACCCGGTCCGACTTGCGCTGTAAGATTGCCTTCACTCGTTCTCGCGTCTGAGCGACCAGCGATTCCACTGGAGTGCCGCGAATCGGGAAGAACTCAATCAGATGAGACGGCGGCGGCAGTGGAGTGATGCAGCTAATTCGTTCGTCATCAATCCGAGAGGTGCGATCGTCGGGAACATCGGGCGAATAAGTTTCAGTCACGTCAGTCATGATGGGCTTTCGAGGATGTAATAACTCTGGCGGATCACGCCGCGAGGATTCTGGTTCTGGAGACGGCCTGCGCAATCCACGGTGCCTCATCGAGTAGTTCAACCGCAGACGATCGTGAGTTTTAATGACTTCATGAGCCCAGGGCATCGCGCCACGAATTGATCGCCCGCTCGCAGTGAATGTTCAAACTCCGACTTAAGCCAAGACCGAGTCGCGGAGCGACTCGGCTACTTAGCTCAGTCGCTCCGCGACTGAGAAGCACCAGCAAAGCGAAGTCTCAAATCACAGCATGGTTCTCGGACCGGTCCTACGTCGCTCCGTTCGCCGCGAGGTACGCGAGCAGATCTAAAATCTCCTCCGTATGGAACGAGTTCAGCAGACCGAGCGGCATGGGCGATGTCGGCGAGACTTGTTGAGCTTCGACGTCGCTTCGTAGGACTGGAATCGTGGCGAGCGGTGCCAGTGGGTTTGGCGAGATCAACACTCGTGTCGAGTCTCCGCCGAGCAAGCGACCGGTAATGACCTTGCCGGACTTCAATTCCAGCGTCGTATCGCGGTACTTGTCGTCAATGACTTTGGACGGCACGAGGATCGTCTCGAGCAGATCTTTGCGACCCATTCGCGCGCTGACTCCATTGAGATCAGGGCCAACCGGTTGACCTCGTCCGGCGAGGCGATGGCACTTCACGCAGTTCGCTTGCTCGTAGATTTTCTGCCCGCGTTCGACACGCTCGCGAGTTACCTCAAACTTCGCGAGTGACGGCACGAGCTCATCGACAGTCCATTCCTTAACGAGCGGTCGTTGCGGCACGAGCGACCCATGAGCATGTGGGGTCGGGCCTGCGAGCAAGTCCGCGAACTGCTTGCGCTCTTGCTCGCTGAGCGACGCTTTGAAGTCGGCTCCGATCGAATACAGCACGACGGGCAACTCGCGCCCGCCGGTGTAGTGCTCGCCCGCATGACGCAGCGCCGCGAGGTACGCCTTGCGAGACTCGGGCGTCCAGCCGCTCTTGATGTTCCGCAACTCGAAGAGCCATGCGAGCGCTCGCTCTTGATCCTGCGGACGATTGGCGGCTTTCAATCGCTCGATCGCTTTCTCAACGGGAGCGGCATCGAGATGCGCGAGAATCTGAAAGGCGAAGAGATCGACTTCTTGGCTGTGTCCATTTAACGCCGAGTCCGCAACCCGAATAACGCGCGACTTCAACTCAGGACCGACGTTGCGGACGCGCAGCAAGCAATGCTGCATGGCTCGCATCGCAAGCAGACGCTCTTCGGACGAAGGTCGCATCGCGGGTTGCTGCGACTGTTGCGCTGGCGGTTTGATCTGCTTGTCCCACTCATCACAAATCAGTTTGGCAAGCGTCGCTTGCTCGCCCTGAGGAAGCATCCGAGAGAGCGACATGAACGCGCTGAAACGACCGCGTGTGGACTTCACTGTGCTCGAAACGAAGTCGGAGTAGTTCTTGATCGCTGTTGGATCGAGTCGCATCAAAGCCGTCATCGCGGCATGACGAATCCACTCGTCGCGATCGTCGAGTCCCTTCGCAATGAGAGGAAGATCGCCGACTTGCGGAGTCAGACTTTCAAGCTGCCGTCGTCGCTGCCGCGCTTTCGCAGCCTCTTCCGCATGGTCTGCCGTATAAGCTTCAACCGAAGCGATCAGCGATTCCGGGCCGACATACTTCACGCGATATAGTCCCGACTGCGTGCCTCGTCCGCCGGTCGTGAAATACATCGCGCCGTCAGGACCGAACTCGAGATCGGTCACATTGAGCGGTCGGCCTTCGACGAACACTTCCGCCGTGCCGACATAGCTCGCGCCCTGTGGCACCAGTTGCACCGCATAAATCCGGCCATAGGACCAATCGAGAAAGAACAGTGAATACCGATAGCGCGATGGGAAGTTGCTCTTCGTTCCGAACTTGATGTCCGTCGGCGAGCTTTTGCCGATGACGAGCGTCGACGGCATGCTGTCGGGATACCAGAAAGGCCGCATCGCCGTGCCTTGCCGCCAACCGTAGTCGCCGCCTTCGACGACATGATTGATGCGCGTCGGGCGATACCACGGAGCCCCCATATCGCCTTCGTTGTCGGCATCGAACGTGAAGGCTTCGCCGTCCTCGTTGAAGTCGATGCCATACGGATTGCGAAAGCCTGCGGCGACGACTTCCCAGCGCGAGCCGATGATGTCGGTCCTTACGAGATGACCGGCGGGCAACTTCGCCGAGCGATCAAACAGAAAGCCATCCCACTCGCAAGGACGCAGTCGGTCGATCGCCATGAACGGCACGCGCATGTCTTTCGCGGCGTTGAAGTCCTCGGGCAAACGCACGTCGTTCCCATGAATGCTGTAGAGCTTGCCGTCGGGGCCAAAGCAGAGATTGTTACGTCCGTGCCCCACTCCGCCGGGAGTCTTCTTCAGTACGGTCTGCTCATCGAAGCGACCGTCGTTGTCGGTGTCGCGGAGCCTCACCAATGAGAGCGCGTTGTTCGCATTCACGAAGAGATCTTTGCCATAGAACGCGAGTCCGCGTGGTTCGAGCAACGTCTCTTCGATCGACTCGGCCTGCACCTCGCCGCCGGGTTGCTTCGGCAGAGTGAGCCGCAACAGACCGTGCCTCTTATCGCGGCCTTCGCGACCGATGATGACTCGGCCTTCAGGATCGAACGTTAGGCTGATCCATGAACTCTCACCCGGCTGAGCGGACCTGACGAGCTCCACTTCAAAGCCAGGAGTGACTTGCACCGTCGCCGCCTCTTCGGCCTTGCCGGTGCTGATTGACTTCTTCCATTGGTTGTAGTCGACCTCTTCGCCCAGCGGATCGCCCCAGGGAAGAATTCCTACAAGCCCGAGCGTCGACACCGCGTTCGTCTGATGCGGATGGGTATAGCGCCCAAAGCCACTGGAGCGGGCTTCATACCATGAGTGATCCGTGACGATGATTTGCTGCCGCCCGTATTGATCGACCATTCGCAGCTTCGCACAGACCGGCCCTGACGACTTGATACGCACACAATGTCGACCGGTCTTGAGTTGTGTGGTGACATCAGCTCGCTCCCAGTGATTGGAGAACGAGTTCAGCTTCAACACCGGCACGTTGTCGTCGATCCAAACAACCGCTTCTCGATCCGCCATCACTTCGAGCGTTGCCGACTTGAGCGAGCGTTCGACGCCGAATGTTTTCTCGAAATACGGCACCCAGAGCTGTGACGAAATCGGCACTCGTGGTTGAATAGGCTCTAACCCGCGCGGGAACTTCGGCTCGCTGGGATCCATGCGCTGAATCCACTGCGGCACCGGCCCGACTTCGGCATGCGCGAGCGACAATTGCAGGCAAAGCTGGAGAAAAATGAGTGGGGCGATTCTTCGCAGCATGGTGATGACTCCTTCGTGATTTCGACTTCGCGACCGATGCGGTATCAGAATGGAGTGATGAAGCCAATCAAAGTCCCATCAGCTCCTCCGATCGACTGACGATGCTGGCTTACTGATTACATACCGTCGTCGCTGTGTTCGATGAGCTTTGCGTGGCGTGCTCACTGCGGCGCTCTCGCCCCACCTGTTCGAAGTAGGAACGAAGTCATGACTCTGGCTGTGGTCGCTCTGGGAGGAAATGTGGACGATGTGCCACTTACATTTCGACAGGCCGCCGAGATGCTGTCTTCAGAAGCGTCCGCAAGCGACTTGCGACTTAGTCGAATTTATCAGTCAGCCCCGATGGGCGTTGATGCCGGAGCGCGGTTCTTCAATGCGGCAATGTCCTTGGAAACCACGTTACAGCCCGAGGCGTTGCTGGATCGTCTGCAAGACGTTGAACGACGGCTCGGTCGCGTGCGTTCGATTCATTGGGGGCCGAGGACGCTCGATCTGGATCTCATCACATTCGGAGATCAAGTCGTGAGTACAGAGAGACTCAGCGTGCCGCATCCTCATTGTTGGTATCGTCGCTTCGTGCTTGATCCCGTATGCGACATCGCGGCGGATGTACGTCATCCTCAATTTCAAATGACCTTTCAGCAGTTGCGAGAACGACTGCTGACGCGACCATTGCGCATCGCTGTTGATGGCAACGATGCGAACAGAAATTCGGTTAGTCGGTTACTCAAAGAGTTCGGCGATGTTGAATGCGTCCCTTGGGACGAGGCTCAGCATGCTGCCATTACAGTGGTTTCGTTTCAGAACGCAGACCCAGAGTCGGCGATTCAACAACGAAGTGAGAGTCGTCGTTTTCAAGTGGCCTATCGCGATGGATCGCAGTTGGAACAATTCTTACGTGATGTCTTAACGGCAGCGACTGATGAGCTTGAGCCGATGAGCTAATGGAGGAGCGAGAAATGTTGGAAGCCAAGAACACCGCTCGAGCGCTGGTGCGGATTGGATATGACGGTCGAGTCCACAAAACCTTTCGAGGAGACAAGGCTCAAGAACGGTTCACGAACGAAGTCCGAGTCTTACGTTACCTCGAAAAACGCGGCTGCGACTTCGTGCCACGGTTGCTCGACTACAACCCCGAACTGCTGGAGATCGTCACTTCGAATGCAGGAGCTCGTGTCGATCAAATGGGCGACGAAAAGATGAAGTCGCTCTTCGATGAACTCGAAACATTCGGCGTTCGTCATGGCGATCCGTTTCTCCGCAACATCACCTATCGAGCCAAAGACGGTCGCTTTTGCATCATCGACTTTGAGTTCGCGACGATCTTGGATGACGAAGCCAACATCGAACGCTTACTGGCTTCCGATTCGCCCAGCACGGCAGCTCAACCCGCCGTCGCCATGCCATCGCGTTTGAGATGGTCGGGCACGACGGACATTGGCCGCATTCGACCCAATAACGAAGACGTGTTCTTGGCCATCGCCTTCGATATGTACGACTTCTCGTACCTCAGCAAGGCGGGAGAGTCGGCTGTGGGCGACTTCGATTTTGTGTTTGCCGTGAGTGACGGCATGGGCGGTGAGAAGGCCGGTGAGTTCGCGAGTCGTTGCACGATCGACAACATCACTCGGCTGCTGCCTCGACGCTTCCGCATCTCTCCGACGCACTATGCGGCTGGCATTAAGGAGTGCCTCGTTGATCTCTTCCGGGCGATTCACTCGCAACTGACCGTGCTCGGTCAGAGTTATGCGGGCGGTCACAACATGGGAGCCACACTGAGTCTCGTTTGGAGAGTCGGTGGCACGTTCTACTTCGGGCACATCGGTGACACTCGGATTTATGTGCTGCCGAAAGCCGGGGGGATTCAGCAAATTTCTGAAGACCATACGCACGTGGGATGGTTGCGCCGCAAAGGCGAACTCAACGAACGCGAAGCCCGCTGCCATCCTCGCAAGAACGTCTTGGCTCAAGCGCTGGGGTCGGGCAATCAATTCATCAATCCTCAAGTTGGCGAATTGAAAGTCGAGCCCGGTGATCGCATCGTGTTGTGCTCGGACGGAGTCATCGAAGGACTGTGGGATCGAGGCATCGACGAACTCATTCGCGAGCCGGGCGATGCGATGACTGACTCTACTCCCGCCGAGCGATTGGTCCGAACTGCCGTCCGCGAGTCGGGCCGAGACAACGCGACAGCCTTGGTGGTCGAAGTTTTGTAGGCGATGATGCAGGTAATAGATTTGAGGCCAATTCGGCTGTGAATTGGGGGCTTAACGTCAAATAGCGAGCCTGTTTTGACTCAGTTGCAGGAGACTATTGGCGTCCCAATAATGCCGCCGCTTTAACGGGGTGGAAGTTCGCCCTGAATGATCTGCAGCCGCACGCATCTGTCCGTATCGGCTGAAAAATACCATCAGATCTCTCGCACTCAGACAGAAGGTAAGCGAATGACTCGTCTCACTACTGCAGAAATTCGTAAGCGTCGCAAGAAAAAGTCTCGGTTGAAGAAGAAGCTCAGCTGCCGCTTCTGTCCCGAGGGCGTCAAGAAGTCGCCGCGTCCGATTTACGTTGATTACAAAGATCTCAAGACTCTTCGAGGCTTGATCGATCGCAACGCTCGCATCCTTCCTCGTCGCCGTACTGGCACGAGTGCGAAGTGGCACCGAGCCGTTCGAACTGCAGTCATCCGCGCTCGATTCATTGCTCTGTTGCCATACCTGCCAGAGGAATGAGCCACCGCCGAAAGGTGAGTGCTAGCTCTTAGAAGAATCGAAGACATCGGTCCGCGCCCTCGTTGTCGCGGGCCGGTTGTCTCGATGGATGAAAGATTTGTGCCAGCTCACATTCGCTGGTGTTGTCGAGATGACTGGGTGGCTTATAGCAATTCGCCGCGAGCCAAAGTTCGTTGAAACGACGGTTAGTTTGCGCTCTTGTTGAATTGCTTCAGCCTCTCTTTTCTGCGCATGCATCCTGTGATGTCGAGGACGGATCTCTCGATTCATTCACAGTTGGAATAGCTCGTTCGCTTCCGTACTTGGAGAACGTTGAATGTTGGTTGCTTCCCCGGTGGACGTGTCGAAGCTGCTGCTCGAAAGCAGCTCATTTGGAAGTGCGGAAGTTGCAGAACTTTTGAAAGCGGTCGCGGCGAATCCGCGAGAAGTGCGGCAGCAGTATCAGCAGTTGACGGCAAAATTGGGTGGCAAGGGCTCGGAGCGAGATCTCGCTGCCGCTGGTATTGCTGCGTATTGCTTGGCTCGACCGACGGATGCCGTTGAGCACCTCTGTAAGGTTAAGAAGAACGGCTGGGCCGACTTCTACCGAGGTTGCGCATACCACTCGTTGGGACAACACTCGGTTGCACTTCAAGCTTTTCAAGACGCCGAGAAAAACGGGTACGACCCGATTGACGCAGTCTTGGCTCAAGCTGGCGAGACGCGATTGTCGGGCAAGCTCGAAGAAGCTGAAAAGCTGCTGAAGGCTCATTCTCGCAATGCGGTTTCGCGAGCTGAGTACTCGTATCAGATGGGCTGTGTACTAGCCGATCGAGGTGACATCATTGGCGCGATCGAGTACTTCGAGCGTGCTGTCGACATGGATCCGAAGCACTCCTCAGCCTTGTTCCGTTTGGCGGCGATTAATGCTCAACACGGCAACGATGAAGAGGCCATTCATCTTTACGAACGCTGCTTGTCCCGTCCTCCGTTCTTCATCGAAGCGTTGTTGAATCTTGGGTTGCTGTACGAGGACATGGAACGCTTTGACTGCGCGGCGTTTTGTTTCCGACGAGTTTTGGATGTTGATTCCAATCATCCTCGGGCTCAGTTGTATCTCAAGGACATCGAGGCCACCGGCCAGATGTTCTACGACGAAGAGCAGGTCAAGCAGGAACGCGAGCAAGAGCAGGTTCTCAATACTCCTATCAACGACTTCGAGTTGTCGGCCCGCAGCCGAAACTGTCTCGAACGTTTGGGAATCAAAACAGTTGGCGATCTGACGCGAATCTCCGAGCCTGAGCTGCTGGCTAGCCGCAACTTCGGCGAGACTTCGTTGAAGGAAGTCAAAACGATCTTGGAGAGCAAGGGCCTGACGATCGGTGAGAACGTTGTCGACAAGAAGGCCGTCAACAACGTGGTGCGTCGAGAAGACCTGCCGGAAGAGAAACGATCGCTGTTTGATAGCTCGGTATCCGAACTCAACTTGTCGGTGCGATCGAGGAAGTGCTTGAGTCGACTGGGCATCAACTTGATCGGCGAGCTGCTTAACAAGACGCCGGACGAGTTGCTGTCGATTCGTAACTTCGGCGTGACATCGCTCAATGAAATCCGCGGTCGGCTGACTGAGATGGGCGTTTCGTTGCGAAACGACTAAGCCTTCGCAGGCTGAATTCGTCGGCCTTCAAACTGAGCGAACCGTCTTGCGGTCGTTCGTAAAACCGAATCAGATGCCGCAGGCATCACTGTGTTGCCCTTCACGAGATCGCTCGACGCGAGCGGACTTGTGAAGGGCAATGTTGTTAAGTGAGCCTGACTCAGTCTCAGCGATACTCGATCGCGGCTGCTCGGAATCAGAACGGACTCGTCTGCAGAAAGGGCGAACTCATGGACGACTCGCAAACCGCGACAACTTCGGCATCGCGTCGTAAAGGCATCATTTTGGCGGGCGGTTCGGGTACGCGATTGCATCCGGCAACACTGGTTGTGAGTAAGCAACTCTTGCCCGTCTATGACAAGCCGATGGTTTACTACCCGTTGTCGACGTTGATGCTGGCAGGCATTCGCGAGATCTTGATCATCAGCACGCCGCACGATCTGCCGCTTTATCGGCGCTTGCTAGGAGACGGCCAGCAGTGGGGTATGTCGTTCGAGTATGCCGAGCAACCGAATCCGGGCGGACTGGCGCAAGCGTTCTTAATTGGTGAGAAGTTTGTTGCTGGCGGGCCGTCGAGCTTGGTGCTCGGTGACAACATCTTCTACGGCCACAATCTGTCGAAGACTTTGCAGGATGCCAATCAGCGATCTACCGGAGCGACGGTCTTCGCCTATCACGTGCGCGACCCCGAGCGTTACGGCGTTGTGCAACTAGATGCGACGGGCAAGGCGCTGCACATCGAGGAAAAGCCAAAGCTACCTCGCTCTAACTTTGCGGTGACGGGGCTCTATTTCTATGACGAGCAAGTGGTCGACATCGCGAAGCAGCTCAAGCCTTCGCCGCGCGGTGAATTAGAAATTACAGACGTTAATCGCACTTACTTGGAACGCGGTCAGTTGCAGGTCGAGGTCTGGGGCCGAGGTACCGCCTGGCTCGATACCGGCACACACGAAAGCTTGGTCGAAGCGAGCACTTTCGTCAGCGTGCTTGAAGCTCGGCAGGGACTCAAAATCGCATGTCCCGAGGAGATCGCGTGGCGTCTTGGCTACATCGACGCTGAGCAAGTTCTGCGACTCGCGGCCCCGATGAAGAATGGCAGCTATGGCAGTTACTTGATCAGCATCGTCGAACAATCGCGGCTGGTCTAAGCCTGGGAAGAACTTGTGAATGACGCGACTTCACTGGTGCTTTTGAGCTGAGAGTTATCGCGCCTTCAGGGCGACATTCCCGAATGATCGGGACAACTTGGAGACCTCTTGAAACCGGTCTTCTGGCGTTTTGAGGTCAGGGCTACAGTGCCCGGCCATTGGGAGGCTGGTGAAGTCGTTTCGCCAGCATTTGTGGGACACGCGAAAGGGAGGTCGCTGTGCCACTGCAGCCTCTGCGCTATCTTCATGCCTGTGACATTCTCGTCGATCATCAGCTCCGCGACTTAACGTCGCTCAGCCGAGATGCGAAAGCGATCGCCGTTGCCGCGACGGTAACGAGCTTCGAGCGCATCATCGAAGCGTGCCTCGAAGATGAGGTCGACTTCCTGCTGATCTCTGGAGGGATGTTCGACGAACGCGATCGCAGTCTGCGAACTCGTGTCGCGATTTTGGATGGGCTCGATTCCCTGCAAGAAGCCGGGATTCCGGTCTATATCATGCCCGGCGCCAATGATTCGTTGGCCGCGTGGAAGACGTTCGGAGCATTGCCCGACAACGTTACCTTGTTCGATGCCTTGTCAGACGCGCCGATCACCGTGCTGCGTAACGATCGCGTCATCGCGACCATTGAAGCCTGCGATGTGCAGAGTTTGTCTTACGACCTTGATGCCGAGCACGCCGCTGCTCCCAAGTCGGTGCCGTCATCCAATCGCCGCCGCCCGCTTCATCTGGGTGTGATTCCGGCGCTGTCTTCGAACGCCGTGGGCAAACGCACGATCGAGCATTGGCTCGGTGAGTTCCCGGTCGACTATCTCGCGGTCCCGTCCGCATTCAAACGCTTGTCGGTGACTCGCGGCGAGCGACTCGCACATTGCCCCGGAGCGGCGTGCTCTTTCACGAAGCATGACCTGGGGCCGCTCGGAGCGACGTTGGTGGAAGTCGACGAGAAGGGCACGTTGTCTCATCAGATCGTGGCAACGTCTCCGGTGCGGCGCGAGCGATTTGAAATTCGGGTGAACTCGCAAGCGACGTGGGACGGACTTGTCACCGAGATGCGCGAATGGCTGACGTCGATGGATCACGTCGACTCGGTCTCGTTGTTGTTGGCCGATTGGGTCGTGACCGGATCAGGTTCATTGGTCGAATCGTTGACCGAGCCAACGGCCGAGCAAGAGCTGTTCGAGATGTTGTTTGTCGACTCTCCGTTGCGAGCAGATCAGTTGATGCAGAATCGTCTGCATGTCGTTCTCAGTCGGTCCGACGAAGACGACTCTGATGCCGAGGACACGATCGTCGAACTGCATAGCGAGCAACGACGGTCGGCAATGCCCGGTCAGCCGAATGCTCGAGTGCTGTTTGGACGCGGTTTCTTTCAGCGACTGGACGACGAGCATTCGATGGTGCGCAGCGTCCTGGAGCAGACTCGCAAGAAGCTCCCCAACGCCAGTGAGAATGTGTGGTTGAAGCGGTTGGAGAACGTAGCTCAAAGCGTTGATGAACCGGCAATCGCGGCACGAGCTCGCAAGCTCGGCAACGACTGGTTCGTGCGAATTGATCCGGCAGATGTCGAAGACGGCATGGTGTCCGGCTGAAGCTCGATTTAGTTGAGTCGCTCTTGGCCCGGCGCGTGGGCTGGCTCAGTCGATTGAAGCCGACTGAGCGAATGAGAAATGGATCATTGAAAGGGCAGAGGCCGACGCTCTTTGCCTCGTCTGGTATCGGGAAGCGGAAATGAAACTCGAACGGATTCATGTCGAACGCTACGGAGCTTGGCAGAACTTGGACCTGCCAGTGGACTCGGACGCGGTCAGTGTGTTCTTTGGCCCTAACGAAGCGGGCAAGACCACTCTGATGCGTTTTGTCCGCGGAGTCCTGTATGGCTTCGATGATGACGATGCCAAACGGCTTAAGGGCGCGGACTACATGGCTCCGTGGGGTGGCTCGTTGCAGGTGCGGCACAAAGGCGAGTCGTGGATCGTCCGGCGCATGGGCAAGGTTGGCACGCGCGGCCTAGTCACTGCTCGTCGCATGAATGGTGACGGTGTGGTGTCAGATGGCACCGCCTTGGTTCGAGATCTGGTGGGCGACGTTTCGGAAACGGTCTACGAGAACGTCTTCGCAATCGGCCTGCCGGAGCTGCAAACGCTGGCGACGTTGGAAGCTGACGAAGTCGCCGAGCACATCTACTCGTTATCGATGGGGCTTGAAGGTCGGCGGCTGTTGAAGCTGATTGATCAAGTGCGTCAGCGCCGCTCGGACATTTTGGATGTCGAACGCGGTACCGGTCGGCTAACTGAGTTCTATCAACGATTGGATGACATCGATCGCGGGCTTGATGCTGGTTCAGAGGCTCGGCGCCGTCATTCGAAGCTGTCGGATGAAGTGAAGCAAAGCGAGACTCGGTTGAGCGACATGAAGCGTCGACAACGCGGGCTCGATGAGCAGCTTCACGGGCACGAATACATGGACCTGATTCACGAGCCGTGGAACAAGGTCCGTCAGTTGGAACGTGAGTTGGCGAAGCTACCACAAGGTTCGGACTTCCCGCGCGGCGGCATCAGCGAACTGACTTCCATTCATCGAGAGCTGACGGGTTTGCAACAGCGTCGCAAGACGTTGCTGACGGAAGCCAAGGATCTCAAGACCAAGCGACGGCAGATTGACATCAACTCGGATCTGCGCCGTTACGCACCGACGTTGCAGAGCTTTGTGGATCAGCGCGAGTGGATTACCGAACTCATTCAGTTCGTGCAGGAAGCACAGAAGCAGCACACCGACCTCAAAACTCAGATTGATCAGCAGATCAAATCTCTGGGAGCGGACTGGAGTGTCGAGCGGTTGCGAAAGCTGTCGATCGCGCATCTCGGCACGTCGTGCATCACTCAGCGCGGGCAAGAGTTTCAGGCGATTGGCCGTCGTACTCGCAAGATGCAGAAGTCGTATCAGAAGCTGGCGCGGCGCACTCATCGCCGAGGCAAGTTGGTTGAACACACCAAAGAGCAGCTCAATGGCGAGTCCATTCGCGATGCCATCTCGCGGACGCGGGAAGAGCTGGCTCAGTTGGAAGACTTGAGCCGACTTCGCATTCGTGAGGCCGAGTTGCAGCAACGCAAAGTCGGCGCGGCCAATCAACTGCATCGCTTGCAGATCGATCCGATCCTGCCGCAGTGGGTCTCGGTCATCTTCACCGGTTTGGCGATCGCGGGTTTGGTGCTGGGCTTAGCGGGACTGTCGATCGGCATCGAGTCCAACTTCATCGTTGGCATGGGCTACTTCATGCTTGGTCTGTTCTGCGAAGGACTGACCTGGGGCATGAAACGACATCTCGAAGGTGAAGTCGAGAGCGCTCAAGAACGACTGCGTTCTGAACTTCGGGAACTCGAACTGCGGTTGGAAGAAACGCGCGAAACCATTCGTCGCATCGTGCCGAATGTTGCCGACTGGAAGCCGATCGAAACTTCGGTCGCGGCGATCTCGCCCGTGGCAAAGTCAGGGCGTGAAACGAAGCCGATCCTCGTTCGACACCTGAAGTCCGAGGGAGGCCTCGAAGTCCCCGGCAGCTACGCCGAGGGCTACACCAACAGCATTCATGCTGGCATCGTGGAGCTGATTGAAACTCCGCGAGGCCGAGACGAGAGCTACGTCGCGCCTCATGCATTGGCCGTGGCGAGCGGTCTCTCGCCCGACTTCATGGGACCGATTCCGCTGCCTGTTGCTGCCGAGGCGAAGTCAGAGAATGACACGGCGTCGATAAGCGCGAGCGAGCATCTGACGACGAAGAACGAGAAGAACACCGAGCGCGTCGAGAACACTTTGGCGTTCTCGGAAGCGGCACTCATTCGCAAGTGCGTCGATCGCATTCGGCAGTTGGAGCGAGTGGGCCGCCTTGAAGATTGGGTCAATCAAACTCGGCAGCGCTTGATCGGTCTGCGTGCTCGGTTGCGTGAGGTCAATCGAGACTTCGGCGTCGCTCGGCAGAATTGGTGTCACCATCTCCGCGAGCAAGGACTGACGGAGACCGTGGATGTCGATCAAGCCTTCGGGCAACGAGACCAAGCGGCGCGAGCGGCCTTGATGTTGGCTCGACTGGATGAGCTACAGAACGACGTGAATCTCGCACGGCGGTTGTTCCAGCGATACCGGGCTCGCATCGAGGAACTTGGCCACTCGGTCCTGCATTGGAAGAGAGATTACAGCAATCCGCTGCCGGTTCTCGAAGACTGGCGGAAGGAGCTGATCGCTCTGTCCGAGAAGGTTCAAGAGCGACGTCGATTGCGTCGCGAGATCCGTACAAGACTCACTCAGGCCAGCGCGTTCTTGCCAAAGATTCGTCGGTTGGAGAGCCAGCAGTCCGCGTTGTTAGTTCGCGGCGGCGCGGTGACCTTCGAAGAGTTCAAGCAACGCTCTGAGGCGATTGAACGACGTTACGAAGTCGAAGCCGAGTTGAAGATTGCTCGCGAGGAACTTGCCGATGCCGCTTCAACCGAACGCAACATTGCGATCGTTGAATCAGACCTCGAACACTTCGACCGCGAAGCCAACGACGAAGCCATCGAAACGATTCGCCTGGAGTTGGATGACCTCGCGCTGGAGATCGAAGAAACGTCTGAGAGTCTCAAGGCGCTCAAGCGTGATCTGCGAGCCATCGAAGACGATAGCACGTTCTCCGAGATGCGGTTCGAGCGCGAGCAAGTCATGTCCGAGATCACGGCGTTGTCCGAAGAGTGGTTCGCGTTGGAGTGGTCCCTGCAGACACTTGATTCGCTGCGGCTGGAATTTGAACGACACCATCAGACCCCGATCTTGATGAAGGCGAACGAGTATCTCCGACGATTAAGCGGCGAGCGTTATCAAAACATCTGGTCGCCGTTTGGCGAGCGGACTTTGTGCGTCGACAACCAAGCTCAAGAGACCATTCGCATTGCGAACCTCAGCAGTGGTGCTCAAGAGCAACTCTTCTTGGCGATCCGACTGGCGCTCATCGAGCACTTTGCCAAAGAAGGCATCGAACTGCCGGTGGTACTCGACGATGTGCTGGTCAACTTCGACCAAGCTCGAACTCTCGCCGCTGTCGATGAGCTGCTTCGACTGGCGGGTGAAGACCAGCAGATCTTGTTCTTCACATGCCATAACCACTTGGCAGAAATGTTCCGCCAACGCGGAGTCGGAACCGTGTTGCTGCCATCACGCGAGAACCGCGAACTCTTGGCGGGGTAACGCCGCGTGCTGGCTAATGGAGTTCAGGAGCGCGGGGACTCACGATCTTTGAACTCATCGTGACGGGAGTTCGAAACGCAGAGAACGCTGTGGCGGCAGAGAGAAAATGAGCGTTGAAGATCTTTCTCGTCTGTCTCTCTTCTGCGTTCTTCACGTCCTCAGAGTTTCAATGATCCGCTGATGAATTTGCCGATGGATTTGAAGCCTGAACTCACATCGTCATAGCAAGACTCACTGCGTTTGCTGCGCAGAGACATCGCGCCAGCTTCGAACCCGCGGCTCGCCTTTGGGCTTAGAACACTTTGACCATCGAGATCACGGTGTTGTGACCTTGGGTGCGATCGCGTGCTCCGAGTTCTTGTTGATAGCGAGCGGAGAAGAACATCTTCGCGGGCTCGTAGAAATAGAGCAGCTCTGGACCGACGGAGAAGAATCGGTCGCGGACCAAGGCATAAGTCACTGCATCCCCGCTGTCGTTGGTGACTTGCCAATGCGTGTAGGCCGTCACTCCTGCTGTCCAGCCAGGGGCAAAGGTCTTGCCCAATCCCCACTCAATGTGGAAGTCGTCGCCGGGCCGAATATCAACATCGTCCTTGCTGCTGTTGATCTCGTAGCGACCCAAGCCTGACAGATGCCACGACTTCTCGTCGTCGAAGTAGTAGGTCGCACCGAGCGTAAACATCCCCGTCCAGAAGCCCTTGCCGACATTCACGGGTTGAGCTGAGCTGTAATCACCGGTTGGGCACCACACTCCCGCAGCCGCGCCGATATCCAAACGATCGAAGTGCCAGCCCAAGACGATTGGCTCGATCAAGATGTCGCCGAGTCCGAACTTGGAGTCGTTGATGCCTTTGGCTCCGACCTTCAAGTCGACATTCAAAAACGGCACCGCGATGTCCATGCCGTAGTCCGCGCCGAGGATCTTGTGGTCCGTCATCCAAATCAGACGTGGCACGGTCGCGAAGACATCCAGATCCAAACCGGCTGGCACGTCGTGGCCACTGGAGTCCTTCAACGTGTCGGCTGTGTAAAAGATGCTGTACCACTTCAAGTAGGTGCCCGGACCCGGCAGCGATGCGGCTTTGAGTCCTTCAGCGCCAGCGGGGTAATGGCTGGTCTCTTGCTGTGCATAAGCGGCAGTCGCGCCCAGCCAGCACAGGCAAATGGCGATGAACAGTCCCTTCATGAGAACCTCCGCCTCGGGAGGTCGACTCACACATCTGCAGCGCGTGACGGATTAGTTAGCATTCCAGTAGATTCCGATGGGATGCCCGCCGACCTAACGAGCCTTCCGATGTTGTTGTTCGATTAGGACGTTTGGATTGCGCTCGTGATACCTCGTTGAAATTGGAACGCTCCGTCATTTTGTGGCGGACTTTTTACTCGGAGGTGTCATAGAGACTGTGCCATTCGAGATCGTTGGTTGGTGGCGTGGTGGACTTGGTGTCGTTCAACAGCGGAGCGACCGTCGTGTGCCCTGCGCGTTCCATGTTCTTTCCCTCGTTAAGCACAGAGATCACGCGCGACTTAGTTGGGACACCTTGTGAACGATCCTCTTAACCGCTCTTTGCCGGTTACTCAGCCAGAGCAAGCACCGATCGCCGATTCAAATTCGGCGCACTTGGTCGAGACGTTCATATCGCCACTAGCCGCACAAGCCGGGCAACCAGCGCTGCAAGATCTCACGCCAGAACCGGCACGACCGGCTTCGCCCCAAGTTCAGAATTCCTCGGCAACAACCTCAACGCCGGCAGACGAGCCACTGACTCGGATCGGTCGTTATGTCATTCAAGGTGAGCTTGGTAAGGGGGCCTTCGGCAAAGTCTTGTTGGCTTTTGATGAGACGTTGCGTCGCAAAGTGGCCATCAAAGCGCCGCGGCTGGATGTGTCCGACAAGGTCGTTGAACGCGAGTTTCTGACGGAAGCTCGGCAGCTCGCGCAGCTCAAGCATGCTGGCATTGTGGGTGTGTTGGATGTCGTGTCGGATTCCGGTCGGTGCTACATCATTTCGGACTTTGTGGACGGACCAAGCTTGTCCAAGTGGCTGAAGAAGACGCAGCCTGATTGGAAGCGATCGGCTCAGATCTGCGCGTCGATCGCTGACGCGCTGGCTCATGCTCACTCTCACCGCACGGTCCATCGAGATCTGAAGCCGGCCAACGTCATCATGACTGCGGACAACCAGCCGGTGATCGTGGACTTTGGTTTGTCGTTGAGCGACTCGCATCGAGCCGAAGGGACGTCGCGCGGGGATATCTCTGGCACGCCGCAGTACATGTCGCCCGAACAAGCTTCGGGAGCGGGGCATCGCATCGACGGGCGGACTGACATTTATTCGCTCGGCGTCATTCTCTATCGCATGTTGGTTGGCCGAGTGCCGTTTGATTCGTCGAGCGTGGTGGAATTATTGCGACAGGTTCAAGAAGACGAACCGCAGCCGCCGCGGCAACTCAATCGCCAGATGCCTGCCGAGCTGGAACGCATCTGCCTGAAGGCGATGGCGAAGTCGCTGAGAGAGCGCTACACGACCGCCGATGATATGGCTCATGACTTACGGACATTGCTGGCCTCGGCTGGACCGTCCGAGCCGATCGTGAGCATCGACCTCAAGAGTCCCAGCCAATCACAGATGCCGGGCACAGTGAAGTATGCCGGCAAGAGTCCCGAGGTTTCGGACAAGGCTGACGAAGACTCGGCCAAGACAGATGCCCACATTCGATCGGCGACGATTCAGCAACCGCGCGCGGACGCACCGGTGCCTCAGGAGTCGGCGTTCAATTCAGCGGCACTCAGTCGTCGACGATTGGGTTCGCAACGTCGGCAGGTCACCATCGCCAGTTGTGGCTGCGACGTCTTCGAGAATGAAGCGATTCAAGAGTCGCAAGACGATGATGAGCAAGCTGCCTTGTTGCAGGCGTTTCAAAAGTTTGGCCGCGAACTGGCGAGCGAATTCGGAGGCTCGGTGCTGAATGACACCGACGATGGTGTCGCGATCTGCTTCGGGTTTCCGTTGGCCTATGAAGACTCGGTGCCGCGAGCTTTGCGATTCGGACTGGCGCTGCTCCAACGGATGAATGATGCCAAGCACCTGTGGCGGACAATGAAGATGCCCTTGGGGGCTCGAGTCGTGATGCACACCGACGTTGCAGTTGTCGAGACTCAAGCCAGTGGCGACGACTCCATGTCCTCCGTCTCAGTGGTTGGGACCGTGCGGAACTATACATCGCGACTTGAGCAAGCTGCGGAACTCGGCGTCGTCATGATCTCCGAGCAAACTCATCGGTTGCTCAAAGGACTCTTTGAAACAGAGACGCTCGGACAACAACGCATCAAAGGGCTGCCGGGGCCAGTCTCACTGTACCGCGTTGTGCGCGAACGATCGGCAGCCAGTCGAGTAGACCTCGCCGAACCTGCGGCGCTGACTCCGTTGATCGGTCGCGATCGTGAAGTCGGGTTGCTGCAAGAGCGTTGGGAGCAAGCCGCAGAAGGCATGGGGCAGGTCGTGCTGATCATCGGCGAGGCGGGACTGGGCAAGTCGCGACTCGTACATGCCTTGAAGCGTCATGTTCTCGAACAGTCCGACGGCAACGGCGATCCGATTGTCGAATGGCGATCGTCGCAGCAACGGCAAAGCAGCAGTCTGTATCCCGCGATCGAGTGCTTCGAACGCTTGCTGGGCTTTGATCGCGATGACTCAGCGGCCACTCAGTTGGAGAAGCTCGTCACTCATTTGAATGGGCTGAATCTCGACGGAGATCACGAGATCGCATTGCTGGCTTCGTTGCTATCGATCCCGCTTCAGGGGCAATACCCGGAACTCAACCTGCCGCCGCAAGTTCAACACGAACAAACAAACGCCCTGCTCTTGGATTGGCTGCAAGAATTGTCACTCCGGCATCCGCTGTTGTTCGTGATCGAGGATCTGCATTGGGTCGATCCGTCGACGCTGCAGTTCGTCGAGCAATTGGTTGATCGAGGTTTGAACGACCGCATTCTCACGCTGTTGACGTTCCGTCCTGAGTTTGAAACGCCGTGGAAGAGCAAAGCTCATCAAACCAATCTGGCGTTGAATCGTCTGACGAAGCGCCAGATTCAAGAGATGATGGAACAAAAAGCACACCGTCGGCTGCCGATGTCGTTGGTGGAGCAAATCATCGAACGCACCGACGGCGTGCCATTGTTCGTTGAGGAATACACGCAGATGGTCGTTGAGGCCGATGTCATGAAGAACGACGGCGACTCGTCGATCTCGGGCATCAATGCCATCAAGCAGATCCCGGCTTCGCTGCAAGACATGCTGATGTCGCGGCTCGATCGCATCGACTGCGATCTGGCTGTGGTGCAGCTCGCGGCCACCATCGGACGGACATTCCCGTTCGAACTGATTCGCGCGGCGGCCCAACCTCTGGCCTCAACCGGCATGGCGACGACGGATGACGAACTTCAAAAGGAACTCGACAAGCTCGTCGCTGCCGAACTGCTCTTTGTGCAAGGTCGAGCGCCGCGGCAGCGTTATCAATTCAAGCACGCGCTGTTGCAGGACGCGGCCTACAATTCGTTGGTCAAAGCCAAGCGGCAAGAGTTTCACGGGCAGACGGCGGCCGCGCTTGATGCTCACTTCCCTGATGTTTGTGAGAAAGAGCCCGAAGTCGTGGCTCAGCATTTCTCGGAAGCAGGGTTGCCTGATTGAGCCGTGAAGTACTGGCAGCGCGCGGGCGAACGATCGTTGCGACGCTACGCCTATCGCGAGGCCATTCAACAGATTCGTTCGGGTCTGGAATCCATCAAGGCTCTGCCGGAATCTCGCGAACGCCATCTGTTAGAGATCGAGCTGCATGTGATGCTCGGTGTGCCGTTGCAGTCGATCGTGGGATACAGCGCACCCGAAGTCGAAGAGAACTACGCCCGCGCGTTCGCGCTGTGTCAGGAACTCAAACTCACGACCGAGTTGTTCCCGATTCTGTACGGCCTCTTCCGGTACTACATGCTGCAAGGCAAGTACGCGAAGGCTCGCGAGATTGGTCAGCAGTTGGTGAGCATCGCAGACCAAACTCATGAGCCTGACTTCATAGTCGCCGCGCATCGAGCCGTGGCTGGGCCGCTCGTGTATCAAGGCGAGTACTCCGCAGCGATGCCGCACTTAGACAAAGTGCTGTCGACTCCGACGACCGCCGAACTGCGGACGAAGGTCAATCGTTACGACGTCGTCGATCCGTGGATCGCGGCTGGTAGCTACAAGTCTTGGGCCTTGTTGCTAAGCGGATTTCCCGAGCAAGCGTTGGCTCAATCTCGACAGACGTTGGAGGAAGCCGAAGCACTCCAGCATCCCTTCACAATCACGCTCGCGCTGAGCTTCTCGACGTGGTTGCATCAGTTCCGTCGTGATGTGCCCGCAACGCTTGCGGCTGCGGAACGAGCACTCGCATTGTCGGAAGAGCACGGCTTTCGATTCTGGATCGGCTGGGGAAACGTCCTGAAGCATTGGGCGTTGGGCATCACCGGTCGAGATCCCAATGCGTGCGAAGCCATTCGACAAGGCATCGTGGCGTGGCGCGCTCAGGGGTCAGAGTTGGGGTCGTCGTACTTCTATGCCATGCAAGCTGAAGTCGCGTTGGCGCTGAATCGACCGACCGACGCCGCAGCGGCACTGATCCAAGCCGAAGACTTTGCACGCGCGACTGCCGAGGGCTTTCCGTTGCCCGACTTGCATCGGCTGCGCGGCGAAGTGGCTTTGCGCATGAACGATCCCATGGCCGAGTCTCACTTCCGAAAAGCCATCGAAGTCGCGCGGCAACAAGGCTCGTTGTCCCACGAACTGCGATCAACAGTGAGCCTCGCTCGTTACCTGATCTCCGCCGCGAGAGCCCTCGAAGCGCAGTCCGCACTAACCACCATCCTCAACCAAATCACCGAAGGCCGAGACACCGTCGACACGCGAGAAGCCTTGGCCTTAGCTCAATCCATACAGGGCTGAGAGTGCCTGAAACTTCAACAACGAAATCACCGCCAACAGAGAGAAGACCTTGATGCAGCCATCGCGGAATGTTGGGAGCCGTCTCGTCCTTAAGACTCATGGATGCGATGTTTGGATGAGTCACCGTCGTCGCGAGCTGATGTAAGAATTTGTGCTGCCACTGGAATATGACCTCGAAGGATCAACTATGTCGTTTGCGTTTGATTACATCATTGTCGGAGCCGGTTCGGCGGGGTGCGTGTTGGCGGCTCGGCTTTCGGAAGATCCCAATTGCCGCGTCCTGTTGTTGGAAGGTGGCGGCTCGGACGATTTGCCTGCGGTCAAAGATCCCACCATGTGGCCGACGCTCTTTTATGGAGACGTTGATTGGTGCTGGAAAACGGCTCCGCTGCGAAGTTGTTTCAATAGAGTGGACCATGTGCCGCGCGGCAAGATGCTGGGCGGTTGCCATAGCCATAACGCCAATGCTTGGGTGCGAGGACATCGCACGGACTTTGATAGCTGGGCCTATGCGGGTTGCCCTGGTTGGAGTTGGGCCGATGTCCTGCCACTGTTTAAGCGGATTGAAGATTGGCAAGGTCCGGCCAGCGACCTGCGAGGCACTGGCGGGCCGATCTATGTCAGTCCCCCCGTTGATCCGAATCCTCTGGCGACAGCCTTTATTGAAGGCGGTCGCTCGGTCGGTTTGCCGGTGCTGGAAGACATCAACGGCCCGGACATGCTCGGCGTTGGTTACTTCAACTTCACGGTGAAGAACGGTCAGCGTTTCAGCGTCGTCGATGGCTATCTGCGGCCCGCGCTGTCGCGACCGAATCTGTTTGTGATGACTCATGCTGAGACCGATCGAGTCGTCTTCGAAGGCTCGCGTTGCACTGGCATCGAGTTTCGGCACGAGGGCCAACTGAAGCGAGCGACGGCGACGGCGGAAGTCATTCTGAGTGCGGGAGTCATTGGCTCGCCGCGCATCTTGTTGTTGTCGGGCATTGGTCCCGAGCAAGACCTTCAGCAGCTCGGCATTCCCGTTGTAGCGAATCTCAAAGGAGTGGGCCGCAACTTGCAGGACCATCCGCTGCTCGCAGGTTTGGTCTATGAGTGCCAAGGCTCGTTGCCACCGCTTCGCAACAACGGCGCCGAGGCCACGCTGTGGTGGAAGTCGGATTCCAGGTTGCTGGGGCCGGACATCCAGCCAGTCTTTATCGAGTTCCCGTTGGCTTCCCCCGAGTTGGCGTGGCGGCTGCCGAGTAACCAGTGCTACACGATCAGCCCCAGCGTGGTGCGACCGACGTCTCGTGGCACGGTGAAGTTGAAGAGTTCCAATCCCACGACTGCTCCTGTCATCGACGTCAACTTCTTGTCGCGCGACGCTGACGTGAAGGCGATGTTGTGCGCTGTGGAGCTGTGTCGAGAGATCGGAGCGAGCGATGCGTTTCGAGCATTTCGTGCCCGCGAAGTCATGCCAGGCCGACTCTGCCAAGCCGACATGATCGAATTCATTCGCAATTCAGTTTCGACGTACTTTCATCCCACGAGCACCTGCAAGATGGGCCACACTCCGATGTGTGTTGTCGATCATGAGTTGAAGGTGCATGGCATCGACGGCTTGCGCATTGCCGATGCCTCGATCATGCCGAACGTCACATCCGGCAACACCAACGCGCCGTCGATCATGATCGGCGAGAAAGCGTTTGATCTCATCAAATCCCGATAGCCCGACTTCGTTGTCTTTGTCGCGCCGCGGCAAGGTTAATCTTCTTAACCCAGGAGCACCGTTATGCCTGTCAGTATCTCGCTTGGATCTGAAGACCGCGTGTCGCAGTTGTACTCGTTTAAGAACTCACCCAGCTTGAATTGGACCGTGGCTCAAACCGTGAAGCACTGGTTTGACATGACTCTTGATCGAGACGGATTGAAGGCCCAAGGTGCGAAGTCGAGCGTGTCGGTGGTTCGTGGCAACTATGTCTTGAAGCTCGATGGACCGGATGCCATTCAAGCTCAGCTCCAAGAGTACGCAGTTCGGTTGCCTCAGTTTCTGACCAATGGTTGGGACGCGCTGACCAACGTCATACCGACAATCAAAGCAGATGGCCGTTGGGATCCCAGCCCAGACGTACCAGGGCCTAAGGATCCTCCGTATGAGCCGTGGAGCTTCTTCTTGCCGCTGGGCATGACGATGCTCAATCAAAAGGCGTTGCTCTTCTTCCATTCCCCGCCGATCCGATTGCTCAGGACCAATCAAGACTACCTCGACGATCCCGTGCCGGTGCGCTGCGAGGAGTTGCTGACTGCTAACGGCGTTTCAGACAGCGACTTGCCGCTCTTCAACACGGTAATGGATGCCACGCCGATCGGGGCCGAGGACGATCAAGGTTCCAAGAAGGCGGGCGATCCCGACTTTGGACTGATCCCCATTCAGGACTTCCCCGACTATCAACGATCGCAAGTGAAGCTGTTGTTGAACGTGTCGCTGAAGGATTCGGGCTACACCGTGCCGATCGTGGTTTATGGAGCCCATCCGCTGGCGATCTTCAACAAGCTGTACGGCACCAAGCTCAAGAACAACCAAGTCACCGTTGTGGAGATCATCCCCGGCAAGAAGACCGCCGTGATGGCTTCGACGCATCCGTATGTCTTCTATGGGATGGCTCAGGGGTTCGACAAAATTGGATCGGGCAAGATCGTCAATCATCGCGCTGCGACCGCTCAGATGAAGAAGGACTTGGTCGTCGCGCGGTGGCTGAAGTCGATGGCCGAGTTCCCCAATCAAAGTCCCAAGACGGCTCTGAAGGACGCTCAAAGTTATTGGAGTGATCCGGCTCAGAACGATGTGATCAAGGCGTTGGTGAATCACCAAGGCTCGTTGACTTATTCCGATCCCACGACGCTGGCCTTCAACTTCGCAGTGCCGTTGAACTTGCCGAAGTCCGTTCCGGGTACGCGAGGTGTCGTGGCCTCAGCGGCAGCAGCACCAGCAGCCACGGCTCGTGTAGTAACTCCGCCAGCCAAGCCTGCGAAGAAGGCGACTGCTAAGACGACGGCAGCCAAGACAACGACGGCAGTGAAGCCCGCCGCTCAGCCGGTTGCGCCGGGTGGCAAGCTCAAGACGCTGACCGTCATTGGCGATGCGGGGAAGCCGGTCGATTGGTGGTTCATCTACAAGCTGTCGGCAGAGTCTAAGACGCCCGATGGCAAGCCGATTGATGGTTCGCAGTACGTCTACTTCGACTCAGAGATGGCCAAGAACAACGACGCCAAGTTGGTGCTGTCGCCCAACGGCATCGACCAGACGAAGGGAGCTCTCTTCAACACGTTCAGCCAACTCTTCAGTGCCTCCACCAAGCAGAACAAGAACCTGGGTTGGTACACATACAACGACGAGGACCACCAAACGAAGTCCAAGAAAGGTGAGCTCAAGGGATCGGGGCCATCGGATCGAGGCCACTGCAAAGGGGCGTTGGCATTTGACCTCGTCAACAACACGGCGTTCTGGCTGATTCACTCCGTGCCGCTGTTCCCGTTGACCAACCAATACGAGTACCCCGCAACGGGTCACAAGATGGCTCAGACCATGCTCTGCATCCAACTGGCGGATGCCGACACGGCTAAGAACATCGCCCAACTGATGTATGACGCTCATGGGCCGAATGTGAATGTGGCTTCGGACTTGTTGGTGAAGACCGCGAAGCGACCTTACGGCTTCCCGACTGATCAACTGCCTCTGACTAACGTGCCGAAGTTGCTGGGCGATGGCACAACGACTCCGACCGATCCGCGACTGCAACTGATGAGGAACCTCAACGGTTCGATGGGTCGCAAACTGAAGCCGTATTCGGGACGCGTGCCGTTCAAGTCACGCGGCGGTGAGAACTTCATCGCGATCGCCAAGAACAAGGCGTGGGGCAATCCCAAGGTGGATCCTGATGCCACGCCAGATAACCCCAAGGACTTCTACAACGAGCTAGTCAGCGTGGTGCTCAACGAAGACATCGACGTGGAAACGTGGGAGAACGCTGGCACCAAGATCCCGCCGGAAGTCGAAAAGGGAGAGACTCACAAAGTCGAGAACATGCAGTCGATCGATCTGGGGCTGTTGGACGACAAGCTGCAGTATTCGTGGTCAGAGAAAGTGGACCACGCCAAGCTCGCGATCTCTGACCGCGACAACGGCGACAACACACCGCGCTGGGTCTGTGTGGGCGACATCAACTTCACCGACGCTCAAGACCAACGCGGTGGCGGCACGGTGGCCTTCAAGTGTCCGACGTTGTGGAACAGCTTGTCGAAGATCCTTAGCCCCAAGCCCGAGTCCTCCGGCTCCAGCGGCAAGAAGGCCACCACCAAGAAGTCGGCTGTGAAAAAGACGGCGACCAAGAAGTAGTCGCTGCCGAACAGGTCTCGCCACGAGCCTGCCGTTGATCCCTATTAACGACAGGCCCACTGGCGAGACTGTTTCGTTTCCATCCGCCCCGCGACGACAGGCTGTCGATTCAACCGCGCTCGGCACGCAGAAGCACACCGCAAGTTCTCGCAAACGTGATGCTCACTGTTGCTGAGCTGTTGCTGGTCCAATCGCTTCTCAGTTTGAAACCATCAGACACCGAGCTGCTGGCGACTGGAACTCGGACCTCTGACGGCGCTGTAGGCGAGCAGTCCCAAGAACACGACATAGGCTCCGGCCAGCGAGTAGACGAGAGTCATCGTGCTCTGCCCGGTCTCGTCGGAAGGCAGAGCATTGGACGTCTCGTCGACTTCGTCACTCGTGAGATCGGCCTCCTCCGAGTCAGCCTCAGAAGTCACCGACTCACTCGCCCCCGCAGCCAACGGCGGAGCCGACCGAGCCGCCTGCAACCAAACCTTCACCTCGCCGCGATTGTTGCCCGTCAGGACTCGCCGGCCATCAGGACTGAACTGCGGGCTGATGACTCCGAAGGGATCAGAGCCCGTGAAGAGCACCTCGCCCGTGCTGATCCGCTGGATGTTAAACTTGCGTTCGTCGTCCTCGTCGACTTCGACGCTGCGATCATTCACTCGCGTCCGCTGAGGAGCATCGGGTTTGAGCAACTCGGCATCGTCTGCTTCGGGCTTCAACGGCAATCCCGTTACGGCATCCCAGACCAAGTCCTGACTCGGTCGCCCGTGCTTATCTCGCTCACCGCTGCCAGAGACGATCCGCTTCCCGTCCGGGCTGAAACTCACGCTACTCACCCAGTTCGAGTGACCTTTGAGCGTGAGCGTCTCCTGTCCCGTCGCGGCATCCCACACCTTCACCGTGTTGTCAGCGCTGCCGCTGACGATCCGCTGCCCGTCCGGGCTGAAACTCACGCTGAACACAGTGCCCGAGTGACCTCTGAGCGTGAGCGTCTCCTGTCCCGTCGCGGCATCCCACACCTTCACCGTGCCATCACCGCTGCCGCTGACGATCCGCTTCCCGTCCGGGCTGAAACTCACGCTACTCACCGCGCTCGAGTGGCCGACAAACGTGGCGGGTACCACCTTGGAAGAGAGGTAGTCGTGCTCCCAGCCGCGCAGGTCCCAGCGGGCTTGGTGGAGGTACTCCAACGCCTTCTCTCGATCGCCTCGCTTCCAAGCATCTTCCGCGAATCGCACTTGGGCGGTGTAGAGCGTGCGATCAGCGAGCTTTTTCTGCTGATTGGCAAGGTCCTTCTGTTCTTTGGCTCGCTTCGCGTTTCGCTCGGCCTTGCGTTGTTCTTTGGTTGCATCCTTCTTCGCTGCGATGGCGTCTTTAGTCGCGGTGTCAGCGGTTTGCTTCTTGGTGACGGCATCATCTTGAAAGAGCCACGCAACTCCGGAGATAAGCATGAAGAGGCCGAGGATGGCGTAGGTCACAAGGCGACGGCGGTGGGCTCGGGTGGCGTATTGATAGAGGGCTTGCTGCTCGGGGGCGGTGAGTTCGTTTTGGTAGCGCGTTGAGAGTTCAGAGCCGGTTGCGAATTGGCGGGCGGTCAGGCCGGACCATTTCTTATCCCCGCCGGCGCGTTGTTGGTCGTGTTCGAGGTCGGCTCGCCAGCGCAAGAGTTCTCGGCGCTTGTTAAGCCAGTTGGTCAGCGTCGGCCATGAACGCAGCAAGGCTTCGTGAGCGACTTCAAGCACTCGCTCAGAATTCGGGTCGTCCGGATTCATCGAGCGCGAGGTCAGCAGACGCGCATCGACGAAGGCTTGCAACAACGGATGAGCGGCGGGCGGGAGGTCTTGCCACTTCGCCGAGCGACGCACAAACTGGTCGTTCTCACTCAGCCGCGCTAAGTGCGTTGTGAAAGCCAAACGGAACTGAGGCTCTTGCTCGGCTACCGAGACGCCGTTGACTTCCTTGGCCGACGCCATTGCTTCGTCGGCGACCTTCGTGAGGCAACCTTGTAGACCGCCTAAGCCGTGCTCGTACTCATCGGCGGTGAATTTGCGGTCGCTGCCAAACTTCTCGTAGAGGACTCGCAACGCATAGGCCAACAACGGCAACGAGTCGCGCGTGCCGGTGTCATGCACGATGCGTTCGACCAAGCTATCGGGCTCGAAGCGAATGCCCATTCGCTCAGCAGGGCCTCGAATGACTTCGGCGAAACGCCGCTCGGTCATCAACGGCAACGAGTACAGCGCGGTGGCGTCTTTCCACTCCAGCAACTCAGGCCGAGTTTGAATGGCGGTGAGATAGTCGGTGCGCACCGTCGCGATTCCCAACCACGGAGTGCGGACCGAGGACATCACTTGTCCGAGAAACTGTAAGAACGGTTGCACCGACGGATCATTCGACCGAGACAACAACTCTTCGAACTGATCGATCACCAACAACGGCAAGGCATCGGGGCGACCGCACTGACGCCGGAGTTCTTTGGTGTCGTCGATGAAGCGATCGGCGGCTTGCGCTAACTGTCGTTGGTGTGCCTCAAGTAACTGCGGATCTTTGGCCTGCTCGGCAGAGAGAGGTTGGACGAGGTAACGCTTTCGCAATTCCGTCACGCGCGGACGGTCGGGCTTGTCGGGCCATTTCTCGAACAACAGGTGAGCCAATTGCTCGGCCCAGTCTCGGCCCTGAGTCCGCATCAAGTTCCAGCGAATGGCCGGGAAGACGAGCCACGCGGACTGCTCCTTCTGATCCAGTCGAGGCAACAAACCCGCCTTCACCAGCGACGACTTGCCGCTGCCTGAGGCTCCAACCACATACAAGAAGCGAGGCGCCGTGCCGTTCGCCATCTTCGTAAGCTCTTCACGGAGCTTGCCGATCTCAGTGTCTCTGCCGAAGTACACGCCCGCATGATGAGCCTCGAAAGATTCCAGGCCGGGATAGGGGCAGTCGTCCTTACCCTCAATGGGCCACGGAAAATCATCACGCGGTGCAAGCTTGGCTTCGGCCAATCCGTCTCGCAGGCGCTCTTTCCATTTGTCATCAGAGAGCCTGATGGTTTGCCGCTTGCTGAGGATCGAGGGGATCTCGGCTTGCAGCGTTGGGTCATCGTCGATCAACACCGGAAAGAACGGCTTGCCATGCGCTCCGGCAAACGCCAACTCGGCAAAGCACCACTTGGACTGCAACCAGTTCCGCGAGCACAGGACGATCAACGCCTTCGACTGCTTCAGCTTTTGATACAGCACTTGCTCCCAATCGGAACCAGCGGGGATGCCGGATTCGGGATGGTCGTCGCGGAAAGGCGGCTGATAGCCCATGTCTTTGAGAGCGTCGAAAACTAACTGCGAGACCTCACGGTCTTTGGTGCTGTAACTGATGAAGAGTGTGCTCATGCCCGCCACTTGTCTGGTGATCGCGTGCTGATGGACCTGGCCCTGTGCCACTGCTGCCGAGCGGTGAAGGCTATATGCAAGGCCCGCGAATCGCAGCCTTCGGCGGCGGACTTTTTGATTGCGTAGAACTGACCGCTGCGAATCTTTGCTAACGTCGTCAGCGAAGAGCTATCGGATGGCGTTATCTCTCGAAACAGCAGGCTTCGAGATGCTCTGAGATCAGGCGGTTCGCGTAGAGCAGGTCAATTCAAAACCTGGAGTCAGGCGCCGCATACCGCGTGCTCGAATTGGTAATCTGGTTACCGAAAGCACCACAGTAAGTTCTTGATATGCAAACAAAAACGGCTCGAAGGAAGCGAGTTCCTTCGAGCCGTTTCAACTTGCCCCGCCTGGATTTGAACCAGAACCAACTGATCCAGAGTCAGTCGTGCTACCGTTACACCACGGGGCAATCCTCGGACGCTTGGGCGTCGGGGGCGGGAAGATAGCGGGCTGTGTTTT
>OMIV01000070.1 GCA_900299185.1 Planctomycetaceae bacterium | reverse complement strand
GACCTAACAACCTGCAGTTTTTGGAAGTATACGATTTCAATGTGCCCAAAATCACTGTGAGTAGAGCACAATGGAATCGCACACCTTGTTTTTTAATCGACTATTAAGCATCACACCTAGGCTATGATTTCATGGATTGGACTGCCAAAATCGAGTTCCAATCTCTTATGCCCAGGTATCTCCAGTTTGCGGGAATTGAGCCCCAATTGATGCAGCACGGTCGCATGGATATCAGTCACATAATGACGATTCTCGACTGCGTGAAATCCGATTTCGTCGGTTGCCCCGTGCGCAATGCCGCCCTTCAAACCACCTCCAGCCAACCACACACAAAAACCGTAGGGGTGATGATCTCTTCCGTCTGAATTCTCGGCGCCCGGCGTTCGACCAAATTCAGTCGCGAAGACGACTAAGGTTTCTTCAAGTAAGCCGCGTTGTTTGAGATCCTTCAATAGACCGGCAATAGGCTTATCAACGGCTTTACAACGAGTCGTATGATTCGCCAATAACTTTGAGTGTGCGTCCCAGCCGTCGTTGTAGATTTGTACGAACCGAACGCCTTGCTCGACCAACCTACGTGCCGTCAAGCATTGTTGACCAACGGTTTGAGTCGTGGGGTCATTCAATCCGTAAAGTTCTTGTGTCGTCGTCGTTTCATCGCTCAGCTTTACGACCTTTGGAACCGACATTTGCATGCGGAAAGCCAGTTCAAAGGACTTGATACGAGCTCGAAGATGGGCGTCATTCGGATATTCGATGCCTGCGGTCTCGTTGAGATCTCGCAGCAAGTCGAGTTGATGCCGGCGCTCCTCAATCGTCATCTGCGCCCCAGGAGTTCCAAACGGCAGCGGGTTTGAAGGATCGATCGATAGCCGAATTCCCGAATGCTCCGGACCGAGATAGCTCCCATCGTGCGCTCCGACACCGCCACAGCAGTCTCCCGGCGGTCCACCCAACACAATGAATTGCGGTAGGTTGTCATTCAACGAACCAAGCCCGTAATGCACCCACGAGCCGATTGACGGAAAGAATCCGTCGAAGATGTGCCGGCCAGTGTGAAATTGAAGTTGCGCGGCATGGTCATTGTCCGTCGTCCACATCGAGCGAACGACGGCGATATCGTCGATGCAATCACCGACGTGAGGCCACCAGTCATTTACTTCTAAACCGCTCTCACCACGCGGGCGATGCGTCATTTGAAGTGGATACACCTTCGCCATCAGAGCCCGAGGAGTACCGGCAAAATCTCTGACGTTCTTGCGATAGAACGGAGAGTCCAACACGGTTGCCCTATACGGCGTCTCGTCAATCGTTTTGCCGGCATACTTGTTGAGTGAGATTTTTGGATCGAACGACTCAACGTGCGAAACTCCACCGAGCATAAAGAGCCACACCACGCTCTTGGCTCGCGGAGCCAAATGACTCAATCCAGTTGGAACGGAAGCTTCCGACGTAGGGGTTCCGCCGAGCATCGCGCCAAGCGCCAAGCCAGTGAAGCCCATGCCGCAATCAGCGAGGAATTGACGGCGTCTCACGCGACCGCATGGGAAGTTTTGAGTCATCGAATCTCTCCGCCTAGGAAGTTGGTCCACTCGGCGGAAACCATAATCGAGTTTTGCTGAGCGACGCGATCAGGAGACTCGTCGCATTGGTGATTGAGGCCCCAGCAATTCGAAAATCAGGGCATCATTTAGCCCCCTGGCGACTCGCTTTGCGACGCTGAAGTCTTGATCGCGGCTGAATTCATGCGGCACGGAAACGATGAAAGCTCCGGCAGCTGCCGCCGCTCGTGAACCTGTTTCACTATCTTCCAAGACCAACATTTCTCGCGGCTCTACCCCCAACTTCTGGGCAGCCTTCAAATAGATCTCGGGATTCGGTTTGCCATGCACAACATCTTCGGCAGTCAACGCAAACTCGAATCTTGGTAGCAACTCAAAGCGGTTCATAACACGTTCGAGATAACTTCGCGGTGACGATGTTGCGACGGCCTTCGGGATCTCGCACTGTTCCAGATGCGACAACAGCTCAAACAATCCCGGCATCGGCGACAACCGAGAATCAAGCAGTCCAAAGAACAGCGACCAGGCTTCATCAATCAACGCTTCGACGGACTCTGAAAGATTCAGCATCGACTTCATCACACCGATGCTCTCGGGTGCGCGTCGTCCCATCATGTTCTTGAACAGATCGGGTGGCATCAGCAAGCCGCGTCGCTCAACGACCATTTGCTTCGCGGCCGAGCTGAAGATTTCCTCGGTGTTGAAAATCAAGCCGTCCAAATCGAAAGCCACAGCCTTAATGGGCAATTCGGGATGAGCCAAAGACATGTCTACGCCAGAGCCTGAAAAAGGAATCCAATCGCCACGATGAAGCGCGACAAGAGTCGCGTCATCCGAATGATTGGGATGCTACGAGCCCACGCTGCGAGGTGCTACCGGCGCAGAGTAAAGACCGAAGAAATCGAAGACCGACGTGGATTCCTCAGAGTTAGCTGTGCGGCATGCGAATAAAGAAGAATCATCTCTAGGCTGCGTCTCGACGTTGTGTACGACGCTCGATCGCCTTGTTTTGTCTCGCAACCTTCTCAAGGACTTCGTCCAACCGGCTAACAACCTGCTCTTGAAACTGCAGGAGAGACTCGGCGGCAGCGCTGAACTCGGCGGGGTTAAGTTCCTTAGAGCGTTGCTCCAAATCCTTGGCCAAGGTGCCAATTGAAGCGATCGTCGATTCCAGGTCATTGAAAAGCTGAGCAAGCCTCTCGAAACCAGCAATCGGTCCAGCCACTTTGGCGGGAGCAATTTCATGGGCAAGGACCTCATCACTGCGATGACGACGCACCGCATCCAGCAACGCCTCGGTCCCGCGACGCTTACGACGCTCAAACTCTTCAACCAACTCCATGTCATCTTCAATGAGATCAACTAGTTCCGCAGCTGACAGCTTCGAGAGATCAACCTCTGGATCATCTTCGAGGTCTTCTGGAATTGGATCATAGGCGGCGATCACAGGTACCTTTGGGGCCTTCGCCGAATTGTGCTTGAATGTCAGAGCGAACGAGCCGATTTCAATCCGATCTCCAGCGTGGAGTTCTGCGAAGCTTGTCGGTCGATCATTCACCCGTAGCTTTAGACCAGAGGCAACAGCATCGATCCATGCATTCTCGCCGTCGAGATGAATGACACTATGCAACACCGGCATCTCCGGGCCACTAAGACAGAGATCACACCAATCCCCAGCTCCAATCAGGAAGCGGTCTCCGGAAATGGGCCGCACTGGCTGAGTCGTCTTGCCGCGAGCGATCTCAAGGAAGAATCCCGAGTCCAATTGAGCCTTCGATTTGATGTGACTCTGAGCCGTTCGTCCGTGAACTGTCGACATAGGATTTCAATTGCGTCTCGAGAAAGTAGTTACGGTCACTTCAGATGGAAGCAACCGATGCGCGTATTGGGCGCACCAAACGGTGTCATCGTTATCGACCGCATGAGACGCACACTTGAATTAATCGTCATAGCTTAGCGGCGACAACGGACGTCTTCGGGTCGTGCAAACTCTCAAAAGCTCGCCATCAAAACGAAGAAGGACAGGCTCATGCCTGTCCTTCGCGACGATCGGATTGAATGCGGAAGCTACGTCTAATGATGAGCAACTGCCGGAGCATGTTGACCATGTCCAGCATCATCGTGGCCGTGGCCATGATCATCATGACCGTGCCCACCGTGACCGTGGTCGTGGCCTCCCGAAGCTAGCAACGCTTCAGCTTCAAGTTCACCGCTGAAGTCGATGAACCGGTTGACGGCTCCCGATAGTTGGATCGAACCACAAATAAATGCCAGCGACACCAATCCCACGACATAAACCAACTTGCCAACAACATTCCCGACCTTGAAGCCGAACCAGTCGTGATAGCCATCAGCCGGTGGCGAGACGGTACACCAAACAACGAGCCACAAAGCAATCAGCAGGCCGAATGAGACAATCGCCCCCTTCTTGAAAAGGAGCTCGTAAAGCTTGGTCCAATTCACAGCGAGGAGCCAATAGCCCACCCAACAAATGAGCCCAAGATACGGCAGCAAAAAGAAGAACGTGGCACTTACGACGTCAAACGCGGCGTGCAGAAGATTTACCAGACTCTTCAACAGCACGACGATAGGCCCGTCAGGGCTTGCGTCTGCCAGCAAAGCCTCGGGCAGCGAGATGAAAGAAGTCGCAATCAACTCAGTCATGGGTGCAACTCGAAAAGACACAGGTCAGCGATCAGCGAGCGAATAAGTCAAAACCCAATCATCCTAATTGGGACGCTCACAAGGGGCGTGCTGTTTAACAAAAGCCATCTCACCTATCCAGCGTCGATATTCGAGAGGAAGTAAAGTCGAACCTCAATTCGTTCTCGAACGTCTTCCTCGCCCAAATCCAAGGTCGTTTTAATGTGAACGCCCCTCGTCGAGCCCACGAAACCCGGACCACCGTGACTAGACTTTATTGGCTTAATCAATCCCTGGAGATTGCCCCTTGTTGCTCATTGATGGATCCGAAGGAGAAGGTGGCGGGCAGATTGTCAGGTCGTCGCTTTCTTTGGCACTCATGACTGGAACACCAGTTCGAATCGACAACATCCGAGCCAAACGGACGAAGCCCGGCTTAATGAGGCAACATCTCACCGCCGTTTTAGCCGCTGCCGAACTCGGCCGAGCCGAACTCAAAGGAGCAGCACTCGGCTCATCGAGACTGACGTTTGTGCCCAAACAAAAAGTGGAGGGCGGCAATTTCAAATTCCGAATCGGTACGGCAGGCAGCACTATGCTTGTCCTGCAAACCGTCTTGCCTCCCCTACTGTTGGCCAGGGAACCGTCTCAAATCATTCTCGAAGGCGGGACTCATAACCCACTCGCGCCGCCATTCGAATTTGTGCAACGCTCCTTCGCACCGTTAATCGCCAAGATGGGAGCGACGATCGATCTGAAGCTCATTCGCCCCGGCTTCTTTCCTGCTGGAGGTGGACGGTGCGAAGTGTCGATCAAACCTGCGACATCCCTGGGGCCACTCACATTATTGGAGCGAGGGAAACTTCAGTCTCAACACGCGCGGGCGATGGTTGCGAACTTGCCACTCAAGATTGCAGAACGCGAGTGCCTGCGAGTGACTCAGTCCTTGAATTGGGAGGCCCGCTGCGGTCACGCCGGAGCATGGGAACAATCGCATTCGCCGGGTAATGCCCTGTTTGCAGAACTGGAGTTCGAGCACGTCACTGAAGTCTGCTCGGCACTCGGCGAGCGAGGAAAACCGGCAGATCACGTCGCCGATGAAGTCGTAGCAGCAGTGACTCGCTATTTCAGCACTGACGCCCCTGTCGGTGAGTACTTAGCAGACCAACTTCTGCTTCCATTAGGACTGGGTGCCCATTTCGGGACGGGTGGCGGCGCGTTTCGAACGGGACCGCTGAGCGAGCATTCGCTAACCCACATCAATCTGCTGCAGCAGTTCTTACACATCAATATTGAGACCAAAGATGCCGGCGGAGGCAGTGTCATCGTCGAGGTACAACGATGAAAATAAACATGTCTTAAGATCTCTTGAGTCTCACCACGGTCACTCCGTTGCTGACGAAATGACCGTTGAGGAGCGTCAGTGTTGTTTTTGAAAACCGCTGCGATGCTCAAACCGAAAACGGGCACTTCAAACCCAACTGACTTACTCGGGTTACTTTGCAGGCACAGTCTCGATCAGTTGCGAGGGCGCCGGCTTCAGTTCTGAGACATGCTTATCGACAGCCACTTTGATACTCGCCACGACATCTGGGTGCTTGGCAGCCACGTCAAATCGCTCGCTGGGGTCGACTCTCAGGTTGTAAAGCGCTGGAGGCTCATGCGACTCAGACTTGTCGTTTCCATAGGCCGACCGCGTGATGAAATGAGCTTTCCAAACGCCAAGCCTCGCGGCGTAAAGCGTTTGACCTCGGTAGTAGAGGAAGACTTCGCGATCGACAGTCCCGGTGCCGAACAGCAGCGGCGAGATGTCACGACCATCGATCGTTCGATCGGTGGGAACGTCAACTCCAGCGAGTTTGCAGACGGTCGGAAAGACGTCCATCGTCAACGCCATCTCACGTTGAATTACGCCCGACTTCACCTTACCCGGCCACCAGAAGATTCCGGGGACTCGCATGCCGCCTTCCCACGTCGAACCTTTGCCCTCTCGTAGCAAGCCCGCGGATCCACCGTGCGTATCAAAAATCAGCCACGGACCGTTATCGCTGCTAAAGACCACCAACGTTCGCTCGGCGAGTCCTTCTTGACGAACAGCATCGAGTACTTGCCCGACACTCCAATCAAGTTCTTCGACCACATCGCCATAGATGCCAGCCGGGCTCTGTCCTCGAAACTTGTCGGACGCGAACAACGGCACGTGAGGGAACGTGTGGGGGAAGTAGAGGAAGAAAGGTTTGGCATTGTGCGTCCGAATGAACTTCACCGCTTCCTCGGTGTAGCGTCTGGTCAACAACCTCTGATCAGGCTGAGGCTCGATGATGTCCGTGCCTCGAATCAGCGGAGTCGCCCAGTACTCATTCTTCTCGACATAGAACTTGTCGCGTCCCGGTGGAGACGTTGGTGTCGGTCGCATGTCGTTTGAGAACGGCAAACCGAAGTACTCATCAAACCCATGTTGCGGTGGCAGATGCTCGGGCAAATGACCGAGATGCCATTTGCCGATGCAACCTGTGACATAGCCCTTCGTCTTCAGCGCCTCGGCCAACGTGGTCTCATCTTTGGGCAAACCGCCCTTTGAGTTTTGACGCAGCACTCGAAACTGATCGTGGCACATGCCATTTCGCATGGGATAGCGCCCCGTCAGCAACGCTGCTCGGCTGGGCGTGCAAACCTCTGCGGCGGAATAGAACTCAGTAAACCGCATTCCTTCTGCGGCCATGCGGTCCAAGTGCGGAGTGCGAATCGAAGGATGTCCGTAGCACGCTAAGTCTCCCCATCCAAGATCGTCGGCATAAATCACGATCACGTTCGGAGGCAGCTCGGCCTGCGTCGTTTGACAGAGAATACACAGCAAAGCCAACACGCAAAGAACGCATCGCATTCAGGAATTCCCAGTAGGAGAGGAGAGGTAGCAGAGTCGGCAACAGTCAGAGCATCACGTAACAAGTCTTACTTCGACGGATCCCACCAAGCGTCAAGCTTGGCCGTTAAACGTTTCATGACTTCCGGCTGTTGAGCCGAGAGGTCCGATTTCTCAAACGGGTCGGACTTGATGTCGAACAATTCAGGCCGCTGGGGCTCAGTGGGATTTGATCCGGGAACAATCAGCTTGAAGTCACCATCGATGATCCAACGATTCTCGACATTCCGACGAGGGTCATTGAGGTCGACTGCATTGTGAGTAAAACATGCTCCTTGAATCGTCGTGCGAGCTTTGACAGCGTTGTCGTCGAGCAAATTCAGTCCCTGCATCTGAGCCGTCGGCTTTTGGCCGATCGCCGCCAATAGAGTCGGCATAATGTCGAGCGACATAACCAAGTCGTCTCGCATCTGAGGCTTGATCTTGCTCGACCAACGCACCATCAAGGGTGTTCGCAAGCCGCCGTCATAAGGAGATCGCTTCGAGCGGGCTGCGTATCGCGGAGCTTCAGGGTTCTGAATCCATCCATTGTCTGTCACGTAGATCACGATCGTGTTATCGGCCACTCCCTGCTGATCCAGATGATCCAAGAGTTGTCCGCAGGTCTCATCGAACCATTCCACCATCGCCCAATACTTGGCCACATGCAGTGACGGCGTCTTGTCTCGGTACTTCGCAAGCAAGCGTTCCGGCGGTGTGTGAGGATCATGCGGCATCATCGGTGCGTACCAAACCATGAACGGCTTCTGCTCGGACTTGGCTGTGGAGATGAAGTCGAAGATGGGCTGCATTGTTTTGCGACCAATTTCGAGTCCTTCATCACCATGCCGCAGCCCCTTAGTCATGCCGTGAGTAAAGCCACCGCGCTTGAAGTTGCCCTGCCACCACTTGCCGGTCTGCAAACTGAGATAGCCCTGCGCTCCGAGCACTCGCGGCAACGTCGGCACGGCTTCGAGGTGCCGGTTCATCACTTCTCGGCCGTCAGCAAATGCGGCGGACTTTTGAAACTCTCCGGGCTTCACACCCATCGGAATCGGAGGATCGTTGCTCGTGACTTTGTGCTGCTGCGGATGAAGTCCGGTGATAATTGTCGCCAGACTCGGACAACAAAGACTCGACGGCACATAGCAGCGTCGAAAGGTCATGCTCTGCGCCGCGAGCTTATCCAAATGCGGCGTCTTGATCTGATCATGCCCCATGAAGCTGTAGTCAGTCCAAGCGTGGTCGTCGGAGACAATAAGCACCACGTTGGGCAATTTCGTATCAGCAGCATTCGCGCGAGAAACAACCAACGCCGCAACCGCCAAGAGCAAACCAAGAAGTCGCTTCACAGAGTTCTCTCCAGATAGAACACGGAACGGCGACCACTCGGCGCCGAGATAACATTCAACTTGCCAGGGATCGTGAACCTTCGAGCTTTGAACTTCGTGTTGGGCACATCGAACGATCGCTCGATTCACGACAACAACTCGCTGACTACCTTCCCATGAATGTCGGTCAGACGAAACTCGCGGCCCTGATACTTGTAGGTCAATCGCTCGTGATCGAAACCCAGCAAGTGCAAGACGGTCGCGTTGAGATCATGCACATGGACCGGCCGTTCGATGGCACTAAAGCCGAACTCGTCCGTCATGCCGATCGACGTGCCGCCTTTCACTCCGCCACCCGCCAACCACATGCAGTAAGCGTCCTTGTGATGATCGCGACCAGGATTCGTTTGCTTGCCGTCTCCATCGATGCCTTGACGTAACGGAGTGCGTCCAAACTCTGCTCCCCAAATCACCAACGTGTCCTCGAAGAGCCCGCGTTGCTTCAAGTCCTTGATAAGCGCCGCCATCGGTCGATCGATGTCCTTAGCCTTGCTGGGCAACGCCTTTCTCAGATTGGAATGATGGTCCCAATCGGCGTCATAGAGTTCGACCACTCGCACGCCACGTTCCACCATCCGACGCGCGAGCAAGCAGTTGTTGGCAAAGGACGCTTGCCCTGGCTTTGCTCCATACGAGTCGAGCGTGCCGGCGGTCTCTTGCGACAGATCCATCAGTTCGGGCACTGATGTCTGCATGCGAAATGCCATCTCGTATTGGCTGATACGAGTCGCGATCTCGGGATCGCCAATATCGTCGAGCTGCACTTGATTCAGTTTGTTGATGGCGTCGATGACACGACGTCGATCAGCAGCGGTATGACCTTTGGGGTTATTGAGAAACAACACCGGCTCTCCGGTGGACCGGAACTGAATGCCTTGATGCCGACTCGGCAAGAAGCCACTCGCCCACAACGATGTTCCCGCTCCTCCCAACGGTCCCGACAACAGCACGACATACGCAGGCAGATCGTCATTCTCGGCACCCAGACCGTAGGTCACCCACGATCCAAAACTGGGACGACCACCTCGACCAAAACCGGTATGCAAAAACATCTGAGCCGGAGCGTGATTGATCTCTTCGGTCTGCATGGTCCGAATGATCGCGATGTCATCCGCTACGCTCCCTAAGTGCGGCAAGTTCTCCGAAAGCACTTGCCCGCTATCTCCGTGTTGCCGAAACAAGAACGGAGATCCGGCCAGCGACATCTTGCCGCCGATAAAGGCAAAGCGTCGATCTTCTAGAAACGACTGGGGACACTCTTGGCCGTCTCGACGCTTGAGCTCGGGCTTATCTTCGTAGAGGTCCAACTGCGAAGGAGCACCGATCATGTGCAAGTAGATGACACGCTTCGCTCGGGGGCGAAACAACGGAGCGGAAGAACTATTACCGAGCGACGATTCGGCTCCTGACGACTGATTGAGCAATATGCTGAGAGACAGCATCCCCAGCCCTGTCCCCGACGACCGCAAGAACGACCGACGATTCACCGGCAGCGGCGAATTGTCCGTGCTGCCGAAACCGAGTTGAGCATCAGGCATGATGAGCCTCGTTTCTCGCGCTCTGACGAAACGGAATCAGTCTCAACGTAGCGATTACTACACACTCACAGCGTCTGACCAATCTCGTAGATGGGTTCTGTGTCGAGTACGAGATCATTCTTCGAGAAGAGTCGATCCACCGCAGCGCGATGAATCTTCATCTTCGTCCCGCCTACTCCGATGGCTCCGTAACTTAACACACCGTCGCGATCGACAGCTTTGTCGAAGACATCAATGCCTTGCAGTCCAGCCGGCGGAACCGCATTCAGATCGATCGCCACCTTTAGCGCCGACAGAGACTTCCGCTGCTCGGTCGACAGCAACTGCACTCCCGCAGCGCCGCAAGCAATGATCAAGTTCACGCCATCAGCAGCAGCCATGAGGGACTCCGCCGAAGACGTCGAGTGCCCCGTCAGTTTGCCGTTCGGAACTTTGCTGCGAACGGCATCACACGTCTTGGCTGCGTTGGCTTGGTCGCGTGAGCCCACTCGAACCATCGCACCGCGATTCGCCAAAAGCTGAGCGGCTCTCTGACCGACAGGGCCTGTTCCACCCAAAATCAACGCCGTCGTTTGCGACAGATCCAAGTGCTTGGCAGCAGCCAGCACAGCAGCAGCAGCCGTCGTGTTGGAGCCATTGGAGTCCATCATCACCGAGACTCTCACCGGCCCAAAGAACAGTGATTGCACTTTGGCAAGCAGTTCTTCGCCCTGAGCCACATTGCTGCCACCGATGAAGATGGCCGTGTTCTGCAAATCCTTGGGACCGCGAGTGAACATGGCACCGTGGACCAACGAAGTCACATTCGCCGGAGTCACGCCGCCGTAAGTGAAGAGTTCATCAACCCCAGCGTCGACGGCAACCACACGATCAAAGGTGCTCGGCAGCGTGTCGGTGTCGAGCTGAATGAGGATCTTTCGCATTCGATTCTGTCCCTTGAGCGTCAGCAGTCGAAGAGTTGAGGTCATCGCACTAAGCAGACCCGCAAATTGGCCAAGCTGCTGCTACCAAAAAGAAAACCCGGCCTCGCGGTGAGACCGGGTTTGTGTATTCAACGCGGCAACCTGAATTAGCCCGCGTAGAACGGATGCTGAGCTGCACCCTTCTTCGCCAGCATTTCGGCAGCCGAAGGCTCGTTCTTCATGGCGCGAGCGATCGACAGCTTCGTGGCTTCGTAGTTGTACTTGTAGATCTTCTTGTCATCCGCTGCGTCCCAGTGAATGAAGACGCCGCAAACGATGACGAGGTTTTCGCACTGATCTTGAGGAATGACACCGGCTTCAACCGAGTCAGCCACAGCGTCAGCAACCGCCTTCTGAGCGGGGCCGAACATCTGCACGGCCTGACGAGCACCCTTGATGGTCACCTTGGTGATCATGACGGTGGCTGGCTTAACAGCGAGGTTTGGGGTCAACACGGCCAACAGATTGCTGTGGCCCATCTTCTGATCAGCCAACGCGTTGGCGAACGCCGTGCCGACGGGACCGCACTTGTCGCCGATCAAGAGGTCAATGTGAGAGACTTCGTTACCATCGCCGACCAAGGCTTCTCCGACGAACATCGACATGCTGTGCTCCTAAGCCAAAAAATGAGTTCCAAAACAATCCGCAGCTCTTTGCTGCGTCACGTTTCATTGAAGCCCCTATCGAGGCGGTCGGAAGTCTGAGCAATCGGTTTCAAGGTCGCAAGCCTCACGGTAAGTAGAGCCACAACCCGCCTAGCTCGCCCTGCTCGCACTTAGATGTCGGAGCACATTTTGATCTCGTCACCGTCCACTCGCCCCACCGTAATCACCGTTCGCCGAGACGTTCAGGCCGCTGTCATCGGTCAAGCCGACTCGTTCCGACAACAGATGGCCGCTCGCGGAACTCTGGTGATCAACGTTCTGTCTTCACCCGGTGCCGGCAAAACATCGTTGCTGTCAGCCACGGCGGACTGCATGGCCAGCATGAGCACGCCGCTTCGCATGGCCGTGCTGGTCGGCGACATAGCAACCGACCGAGACGCCCAGCGGCTCGCCGAGCATGCTCCGGCCGTTCAACTCACGACCGGAGGAGCTTGTCATCTCGAGTATCCACTCGTCGAACACGGTTGGAACGCCCTGGGAAAACCCGATGTCGAATTCCTCTTCGTGGAGAACATCGGCAACCTCGTTTGTCCGGCATCGTACGACCTCGGCGAGCATCTGCGAGTCCTCCTTCTGAGCACGACTGAAGGTGACGACAAACCCGCCAAGTACCCCAAAGCGTTTCGCACCAGTCATGCTCTGATCATCAGCAAGACGGACATGTTGCCATACGTACACTTCAATGTTGAAAGCGCCATCGCCGACGCTCGATCGATCCGTCCCGACATGGCTGTCTTCCCAACGAGCACGCGACCGCCACATGGATTGGAAGCCTGGTGTGGTTATCTCATCGAACAGCGCCGACAACTGCTGAGTGGTGATGTATGCCGCCCCAACCGATAAGCTGCCCTGGAGACAATCCGCACCACCACTCCGCTCCCACAGACGATCGCGTCGCGCGACAGTTGACCGCTTGCGGACTTGTCCAAGGACTCGGTATTCGTCCGACCGTTGCACGGCTCGCTCGCGGACTAAACCTTGCGGGCTATGTCGCCAACACATCGCTAGGCTTGCAGATCGTTGTGGAAGGTGCCGCGTCTTCCGTCGCGTCGTTCGAAGAGAGCTTCGCCCCAGCTCTTCCGACGGGCGCGGTCGTTGCAGAGATCAGCAGCGAGCCCATCCCAATCACCGACTGCCAACTCTTCGAGATCCGAGATCATCACGAGCCCGGAACAATTTCCGCGACTGTGCCCATCGATCTCGTGACGTGCTCCAACTGCTTGGATGAGATCAGCCATCCTGCAAACCGGCGATTCGGTCATGCCTTTACGAGCTGCACTCAATGCGGTCCGCGTTACTCGATCATTTCGACCATGCCTTACGATCGAGCGGCCACGAGCATGCAGCAATTCTTACTCTGCCCAGCGTGTCGCCAGGAGTACGAATCCGAGGACGACCGCCGCTATCACGCTCAAACCAATGCCTGCCCTGAGTGTGGTCCGCGTCTTTGGGTTTGCGATGCTCGAGGACGACAACTCGCCGACAACACAGACGCCATTCTCACTGCAGCCGCCGCTTTAAGAGCCGGCCAAATCGTCGCGATGAAGGGACTCGGCGGTTATCAGTTGCTCGTCGATGCCACATCAACGGTTGCGGTCCAACGGCTTAGAACTCGCAAGCAGCGACTTCACAAACCGCTGGCGGTGATGGTTCCAAATCTTGCCGCTGCCGAGCAATTGGCAGTCGTCAACGACGCCGAGCGACGTCAGCTTGCTAGTTCAGCCGGGCCCATTGTCATCCTCCGACAACGCGAAAACTCATCGCTTTCGCCAGCCATCTCACCGAGCCTTCCGACCGTCGGCCTAAAGCTGCCGACGACACCGTTGCATGCGTTGTTGCTCAGCCAAACAAAGGTGCCACTTGTCACCACCAGCGGCAATCGAGACGGCGACGCGTTGGCTGCGACTGAGATCACAGCCACTCGCGATCTCGCCGACATCGCCGATCTTTGGCTGCACCATGATCGCCACATCGAGCGTCCGATCGACGACTCTGTTCTGCGAGTCATCAACAACAAGCCGTGCCTTCTGCGACTCGCTCGCGGCCTCGCGCCGTTGCGTCTGCGGTCGCTGGTTTCAGAGCGACCGCTGATCGCTCTCGGCGGGCACATGAAGAATGCCATCGCACTTTCCAATGGCTCGCAAGCCGTCTTAGGCCCGCATGTCGGAGACCTCGATAGCCTTTCGAATTGCAGCCGTTGGAACGAGCACCTCATCGCAATGGCATCGCTCTATGGAGTGTCCGTTACAGATGCAGATCTCGTCGGAGATGCGCATCCCGATTACTTCACCTCTCGCTGGATGACTGATCGCGGCCAGAGTCGGACCTCGGTTTTCCATCATCACGCACACATCGCCTCTGTGATGTTGGAACATGATCTTGATCGAGAAGTCTTAGGACTCGCGTGGGACGGAACGGGCTACGGACCAGACGGCACGATCTGGGGCAGCGAAGCTCTGCTCGCAACACGTTCCAACTTCCACCGAGTCGGCTCCTTGAGAGCCATTCCTCTGCCTGGAGGAGAGCGTGCGATCTTCGAACCGTGGCGTATCGCAGTCGCTCTTGTTGCCGATTCATGCGGATTCGAAATCGCTCGTCAGCTCACTTGGCCCAAGGTCACCAGTCAGCAAATCGACGACGTCTTGAAGTTGCTCACGCGCCCACAACTCATGCCCAAGACGACGAGCATGGGGCGGCTCTTTGATGGCATCGCCGCGATCGCGCTTGGAGTGTCACATAGCTCCGATGATGGCCGGGCCGCGATGCTGCTGGAGTTCTCGGCAGATGAATCTGCGATCGGCCGCTACGAACTCATCGGGGATCGATCGACTGGCAGCGCCGACTGGCGGCAACTGATTGCGGCAGTCATCAACGATCGCAACAACGCCGCAACGCCCGGCCAAATCGCCATGAAGTTCCATCGAGCGATCGCCGATTGGGCGAATGAACTCTCTGGGGAACATGCGAATGTCCCGCTCGTGTTATCCGGCGGATGCTTCCAAAACGGACTGCTAAGAACGCTCATCGAAGCAGCATCGTCAAATCGTCGCTGGGGACTCTTCGTGCCTCAGCGCATCCCACCGGGTGACGGAGGTCTGGCCAGCGGGCAGTTAGCTGTCGCAGACGCGCTTCGCTCCGCCAAATCACAGCAAGAGTTTTGACACTCCTCTCTTCAATCAAACGAGTGACCGCTGGAAAAGTCGTGAGTGGCTCGCGAATCTGCGACAACTTTGTGCCAGCTTTCTCACACCAACGACTGACCGATGCTTGGAACGCCATGACGATTGAAACATCCGCCGCTGACCTCTCCGCTCGCCTGCAGTTCGCACTTGATGCCGCTCGACAAGCGGGCGAATTCATAATGAGTTACTACCAATCGCCCGAGCTATCCGTTGATCGCAAACGCGATGCGTCGCCTGTGACAGAAGCAGATCGCGGTGCCGAGCAACTAATTCGCAAGCTATTGGCCGACCGCTACCCGAATGACGCGATCCTGGGTGAAGAGTTCGGCGAATCGTCTGGCACAAGCGGCTGGCGTTGGGTGCTCGATCCAGTCGACGGCACTAAGTCGTTCATTCACGGAGTGCCGTTGTTCGGCACATTGATCGGCGTCGAACAAGAAGGCCGCCCGGTCGCGGGCGTTTGTCGCCTGCCCGCCTTGCAAGAAGTCATTTACGGAGCCGACGGACAAGGAGCGTGGTGGCAAGTCGCCAATCGAGATCCTCGCCGCGCCAAAGTCTCCGACGTCAGCGATCTCTCCCAAGCCACTTTCAGTACCACCACGATCCAGGGTTGGAAGAGAGTCGGACGCCAAGCAGCCTTCGAACGCATCACTGGTACTGCGGCAATCAGTCGCGGCTGGGGCGACTGCTATGGGCACGCCTTGGCCGCCACGGGTCGAGTCGACGTGATGGTCGACCCGCTGCTCAATCCCTGGGACTGCGCCGCGTTCGTTCCAATTCTCAAAGAAGCCGGTGGTTCGTTCGTCGACTTCAAAGGCGTTGAAACGATCTACTCGGGCAACGGTCTCTCTGTGAATGCAGGGTTGAAAGATGCCTTACTGGAGATCTTGAGCTGCGACGATTGCTGCTAAGCCGCTCGGTCGAGCCGCCAAACGACTCGACCTTCAATCACAGCCGCCGCTTAACGTCCCGGCACTTGCAGAGCGACGGACCACAACGAACCACCGGCAGTGATGTAAAGAGTCTTCCGGTCAGCGCCGCCAAAGGCCACGTTGGTGACTTCGTCGCGCGGAATGGGAATGAACTCTAGAAGCTGCCCATCCTGAGTCAGCACATACACGCCGCCTTTGCGTTCGTTGGTCTCGTGAGGCGGCTGTGCCTGATTCAGTCCCCCCGCCACAAACAGGCGGCCTTGCTGGTCAAGCTCCATGCCATCGGGACCACGGCTGTTGCCCCAATCAAAAATCAGCTTGCGAGATTCAGGGATCGCCGAGCCATCAGCTCGCAGCGTGAAGCGGTAGAGCTTCCGAGCGGCGCCGGTTTGATTGTTATTGTTGTCAGCCACAAACAAGTAGCGGTCGTCAGCAGTGATCACCAACCCGTTTGGCCGATCGACTTCGCTCGTCAGGATTCGCGACAACGAGCCATCTAAGTCGATTCGATAGACGCCTTCCACCAAGTTACCGCGAGCATCCTTCATCTCCATCGTTGCTCGATCCCCATAGCGAGGATCGGTGAAATAGAGACGCCCCTTGCTGTCGAGCGTGAGATCGTTGGGGGAGTTGAACTTCATGCCGTGGTAGTTGTCGGCCAGCACTGTGATGGTCCCATCTCGTTCTGTTCGAGTGACTCGCCGAGCCCCGTGCTCGCACGCGAAAAGTCGTCCTTGCCCATCGAACAACAGCCCGTTCGTACCGGCCCCGGCACGGAATACTTTGAACTCGCCGTTGAGCGACAACTGATGAATGTTGCCGTCTCCGCTGAAGAGCAGCCCATGCTGAGCGTGCCAGACCGGCCCCTCACCCGCTCCTTGATCAAGCAACTTCTTCGGCACTGCACCTGGAGCCAAGACAGAGTCGGCAGCCCAGGAAGAGACTTCCTGGAAGAAAACCGACATGACCAGCAAACCCAAACACATCGAACGCAGCATGGAAGACACCTTTCGATGAAGTTGAAAAGAAAGCGATCAAAAGAAGTACGTCGCTTGCCTCGGGAAGCCTGGCTGCCTTTGAAAACGAAAGAGACCAATGTCACCGTTGCTACAGGACCGACGGATCAATCGGCGTCCGTCATCGTAGCCTCGGTGACATTGGTCTCTGCGGAATCGGGTCTCGCCGCGACGCTCGGAGTCTTAATCGTTTCGCAACGACAAACCAAACTCTGTGAGCTTCGCTCGGATTTCATTGAGCGACGTCACACCGAAGTTGCGTGTCGACAACAGCTCGTCGGGAGTCCTCGAAACCAATTCGCCAATCACAGTGATGTTAAGCCGCGACATGCACTTTCTCGCCCGAACCGACAAGTTGAGATCGGAGATCGGCTGTTCGAGAATCGCTCGCTGCTCTGGCGGCAAGTCTTGAGGAACAAGCTCTTGCTCTTTCTTGTCATGAGCGTGGGCGTATTGCCCGATCTTCAAATTCTGAGCTTCCATCAGCTCGCGCAATTCTTTGAGCGATGTCTCACCAAAGTTACGACTGGCCAGCAACTCGGCCTCGGTAATCTTCGTGAGATCCCCCAGCGAGTTGAGGTTCAGCCGAACCAAGCAATTGCGGCTGCGGACCGAGATTTCGAAGTCGGACAACGGACGAGCCAACGTCTGACGATGCTTAGCTTCCTCTTTAGCGGACGCTTCATCGATCAGCAGGCTCTCGTTGGTGTCGATGTCCTTGAGGAACTGAATCGCTCGCGGATGATTCGGGTAGGACTTCAAGACTTCGCGGAAGCAGAACGACGCGCACTGCGGACGATCCAAGTCTTCGTACAACAAGCCAAGGTTCAACAAGGCTGCGACGAAGTACGGTGGCTTCGACAAACAGCGTTCATAAAGCACGACCGCGTCTTCGTCGTTGCCCATGCGAGCGGTCTCGTTGGCCAACCAGAACAACGCTTTCGAGTGCTGAGGATCCATGTCCACAGCGCGTTCGAAGTACTCGATTGCCCCAAATGTGTCGCCCTTATCCGCCAGGATGCAACCAAACTGGAAGGAGTAGTCTGCTCGAGAAACAGCCTTGGCAGCGATGGCCTTCAGTGACTTCTCGGCCTCGTCAACTCGCTTGGAAAGTCGCAAAGCGCCGACTCGCTGCAACTCGCAGGTGATCGGATCGAAACCCAGAACAGCAGCCTTGGCAAACAACGGCTCAGCCTCAGCGGGACGATCCAGTGAGATCAACGCTTCAGCCTGGTAATACGCAGCCACGAGGTGTCGTGGAGCTTTCTCGAAGTACGGCAGAGCTGCTTCAGCCTGACCGAGCAGAAACAAACCCAATCCCAATTTGGCGAGGGTGTTGTCGTTAGTCTTCGAGGCTGCATCGACAGTCTTCTGCAAAGCCACGATGTCTTGACGAACGAGATGCGCGTACTGGCGATTGGTTGCGCGAATGACATGCGAAGCTTGCGCAGGTCCAAATTCACACTCTGTTTGCAAGAGTTGACGCACATCTTCAATGACCACTGGCTGGGACGACAACGGCGTTGGCGCACTTCGAAGCACTGGGCTCTCCCCTAACTTGCGAACCGGACGGAACTTCCATAGGTGAGCAGGCTAGTGGGACTATGCCTTTCCCGCAAAGCAGCAAAGGTTCCAAGTCAAAACGAGCATCCTGAAATCACATGGTTGACGCCCTTTAGACTGTCACGACAAACTCCGCTTGGGCGCGATCCATTCAAACAACGCTTCAACGATTCGAGCACCACATGCACGACGACGACTTTGAGAACCGTGAAAATCCCGACGAAACTGAGTTCGAGCGACTCGAACGCGAGCAACGTGAAGCCGAAATTCAAAGCCAAGAGGTCCGACATAGCCACATTGGCGCGCTCGTCCCAGAGAAGGTCGCCCGCGGCGTGTTCAGCACGGGAGCCGTCATCCTCAACGGGAACTACGAGTTCATCATCGACTTCCTGCTGCGCATGAATCGCCCGCATCAAGTCGCCGCTCGAGTGGTCCTACCGCCCGCTGTCGTGCCGCGCATGATTCAAGCGCTCCAAGAAAACCTGGACAACTACAAGTCTCGGTTCGGCGAGCCAAAGCTGCCGGATGCGGCATTGCCCAAACCTGGCCAGCCTCCACAGCCTCAGGTGTCTGCCGAAGAGCTTTACGAGCAACTGAAGTTTGGCCAGACGGATATGTGGGGCACCTATGCCAACGCCGTGATGATCGGCCACACGCCGACCGAGTTCTCGTTCGACTTCATCACGACGTTTTTCCCACGTTCAGTGGTTTCGAATCGCGTCTTCTTGTCCGCCCCCAACGTGCCGCGATTCCTGGACTCGTTGAAGCATTCCTTCCAGCAGTTCCAAAACAAGAATCGCCAACCGCCGCCACCACCAGCCGGAACGGATACCTTCGATACATCGCAGTTCTAGTTGGTTAGACCAAGGCGTCTGCCATCACCTTGCATACAAGACAACTCGGTTCCATCAGACCGCGACTCGTTCAGGAACTTGTTCCCGGCAACGAGTCGCGGTTGTTTGTTTCATTCCTAATCAGGTTCACCACATCGTGACGGCCCCGACCGACGAAACGATCTGCCGAGAGAGTTTGCAGCTCGCAACTCGGGCATTGCCGGTGAATGAAGCACGGCCGCTCGTGCAGGCCATCACGGAAACATGGAGCCACCTCTTTGACTGTGAGGTGGTCGTCTGCGTGGCATCTGAAGACCTCGCGGTTGTAGGCCACCAACTGATCAACCAGCCGACGGTGTTCGCGCAAAAACGACTCGGCAAGTGGAACAGAACTGACTGGCTGACATCAACGCGAGTGATCGTGAAGCTCCCCACAGAAGCTCCGACAATGGTTTTACCGTTCGTGATGAACGGTGAGCATTGCGGAGGTCTCGCATGCTGGGGTGTGAACATCGAAGAACAGCAACTTGCACCGCTCTTCGACATCAGCCTGAAGCTGGTCACTCAATGGCTGATTCAAGAGCGCGACCTTCGCAATCGCAAGCTAGAAGCGATGGCCGAATTCGCTGCTGGTGCCGGTCATGAAATCAACAATCCACTGGCCACGATCGCAGGCCGAGCCAATCTGTTGTTGCGAACCGAGACCGCCCCTGAGCGTCGTCGATCACTCGAGACAATCGGCGGGCAGGCGTATCGAGTCCGCGACATGATCGGCGACGCGATGACTTTCGCACGGCCTCCGCAGCCCCAACCGCAACTGATCTCGCCGATCCCGGAAATCCGATCGGTCCTGACGAGTTTCGAAGACCGCCTGAAGTTGGCCGGCATCTCGTTGAACATTTCGGGTGACGAGTCAATCAAGCTGTCTGCTGATCGGGAACAATTCCGAGTCTTCGTCGCCTGCTTGCTGCGCAATGAACTCGAAGCGTTGTCTCGAGGCGGTACGTGCTCGATTGAAGTCGCTGCCGTCGAGAGTGATCAGCAGCCACTTGTCCGCATCAAACTTCAGGACGACGGTCCCGGACTTACCGAGATCGACTGCGAGCATCTCTTTGACCCGTTCTATTCCGGTCGCCCTGCAGGTCGAGGATTGGGCTTTGGACTCAGTAAGTGTTGGCGCATCGTCCGCCTGCATGGCGGCAATATCGACGCCGGTGGAGATCGAGAGTCCGGGTTTTGGTTAGTCGCAGATTGGCCAACGAACGGGTAGTGCAAGAACTCGTACATCTCCATCAGCACTACCGGCGAGAGTTTGAGTCTTCACAAACCGCCGTTCCAAGCACTCACTTCGAGGGCCCACACGCGGTCCACGATTCTTCGAATCGTCCCGATTAGCATTTACGTGATTGTTGCCTACTTCCCTTGGCTCAATCGTTCGTAGTACTTGCGGACGAGTTCGCTGTATCGATCTGGAATGGGGTCCTTGTCGAGCGGCACAAACGAATCTGGAGATTGCTGGCGAGTGATTTCCTCAGCGATGCGACGTTCAATCTCGGCCAATGGCTGAGAAATTTGCATCTTGACCGACTCCCACTCGGGAGCCTTCGAGTGTCGCTTAAATTCCGCTCGCATCGACCGAGCCGTCTCACGCACTCGTGCGATGTCAGCTCGCAACTTCGGATCGCTCACCAACTCCTCGACTTCACGAAGTTGATCCGTGAACTCGTTGAAGCCCTTCCCTGTAATCGGATTCACAGGCCCAACTCCACCCGGCTGCTCTTCCCCGCCAGATGTTTCAGCAGCTGGCCCAGTACTTCCACGACGTCCGTTCGGCGAACTCGAACGTAATCCCGGACTCCTTCGCCCCTCGCCACCTGGTTGTTGTCCTGGTTGCTGTCCCGGTTGTTGACCTGGTTGCTGACCCGGTTGCTGTCCCGGTTGCTGTCCCGGTTGTTGACCTGGTTGTTGACCTGGTTGTTGTCCCGGTTGTTGTCCCGGTTGTTGTCCTGGTTGTTGTCCTGGTTGCTGTCCTGGTTGCTGACCTGGTTGCTGACCTGGTTGTTGACCCGGTTGCTGACCCGGTTGTTTGCCGGTCTGGTTCATAGGCATGGGCTGATTGCCGGACTGATTGGATTGCTCTTTGGATTCAGCCGCGCCGGAAGGTGACTTCGCGGCTCGTTTGGGATCGTTCTGAGCGACCTCATCGGCCACAGAGCCTTTCAATTGACGCACTTGCTCACGGGCTCGCTTGAGCGATTCAACTTCGTCGCCAAGCACAAGTTTGCTCGCTTTGTCGATGCCTTCTTGCAGCCGATCGAGACCTTGGTTGGCGATCTGTTCCGTCTGTCGAGCATCATTGGTCAGCCCTCGACGCAGTAACTCGCGAGTCACATCCAACGCCTCACCGGGACGATCCGAAATAGACTTACGAACGGTCTCGTAAAGTTCCTTCGCCAACGTCGGCTCGGTGCTCTCAGCTTGTTCTACAACTTGTCGAGCCTGCTCCATCACTCGATCAAATTGTTCGCGCTGCTGCTTCAACTCGTCGGTCAACTGCTGCCGATTGTCTGACTGCGATCGCAACGAACGCTTCGCGGGTTCCCTCTTGGTTGGATCTGATTTCGCGACATCGGACCCATTCGATTTCCCATCATCAGCGGGATTGGGCTTCGGCGAGTTACCCGGCTTAGTGGTGTCGGCTCCGCCAGGTTTTTGTGCTTCGCGACCCGATTGAGATTCAGTGGGCTTCGACTCGCCAGGCTTCGAAGTATCGGTCTTCGAACGTGAGTTCTGACTTCCTTCAGTCTTCTCACCGTCAGGCTTGCCCGCGTCCTTACGCGGTGCATTGGGATCTTGCAGAGCTTGAGCGATCTCGTCCTGCTTTTGAGACAGCTCCTTCGCCTGCTGACGCAAGTTGCGCATCGCATCATTGAATTGCCCGGCAGCCTTTTGACGGAATTCATCGCGAAGCTGCTGCAGCTCGCGTTCGGCCCGAGTCCCACTATTCAAGGCTTGCTGTAATTTTCCCGACTCCAAAGCATCGGACGCCTGACGCACTTGCGAACGAGTTTCTTCAAGCTGCTGCCGCGAGTCCGCCATCTGCGGCTGATTCTCGGGCTTGTCCATGCGATTGCGCAACTCGTCGACGTTGTTGAGCAAGTCGCGCTGCTCATCACGCAAGCGTTTGAGTTGTCGCTGTAATTCTTCTTTCTCAGCATCGTCCTTGGCAGCTCGCAACGCACTCTCCAACTCCTTGAGTTTTTGATTGGCATCGGACTGACGCTGAGCCAACTCACGCAAACGATTCAGAACTTGCAATTGCTCACGATTTGCGGCGGCTTGAGGCGACTGTTGATTCGCCTTTCGCTCGGCCTCGTAGCGATTCTTCTTAGCGTCGAGTTCCAACTGATTGAGCTGCTGCTGAGCGAGACCAACCGAGCCCTGCCCTTGCCCGCCGCCATTTTGCTTCTGTTGCACCTGATGTTCGCGAGCCCGCAGTTTGAGCAATGCTTCATAAGCTGCTCGCGCCGACGTCAACGCGGGAGTGAGTGGATCGCGAACCGGCCCGTCAATCGCGAGTTTGAATTGAACATCAGCCGCGATCATCGATTTCTTGGCAATGTCGGCATGTGCTTTCGACTTTGTGTCGGAGAGCGTCTCTATCAATTGATCGAGTGCCTCAATCGCCTTCTGCTGCCCCTCTTGCACCTGCTTCACGTCGGCGGCAAACGTGGCGGTCAACTCATCGCCGGTCTCACGACGAATGATTTTCCATGTCGCGTTGATGATCTGCTTTTGCTGATCGCCCAACTTCTCAGCCGCGTTGGCCTGAGGACTGTCGCCCTTTTGCTGCTGCTGAGCACTCGCCCCATTGGGTTGCTGTTCGCCTTCTCGAAAGATCTCTTCGAAGTGCCGAACTTCCGCAAAGAACATGTCCGACGAAGTCCGACGCGTCTTTCCGTTGGCCGCGATATCGTCGGCATAGAAGAAGTAGGAAACGAGCTGATCAGGCTCGGCCTTCTGTAGTTCTAACGACACCAAATGCTTCAGTTGCGTCTTCTGCTTGGCAGGAGCGTCCTTGCCAAGCGAGATCGACACCGGCCGACGATCACCCACAGCCAGAATCAAGCCGTGATCTTTCACGCCAAAGTCATCCCACACCGTTGCTTCTAGCTGCATTTCTTCCAGCGGCGAGACTCTTTGGTCCTTGGCCGGAAATGTGACAACCACATCTGCGGGGCGATTCGGAAGTGCTGTAATTCGGACTTCACCCGGCTCTCGATTTTCTCGATCGCGATCGTCCTTGAGCTCGAATCGCAGCTTCATCGACTTGCTGATCGGAACCTTCACCAACATCTGCACGCCAGACTTTTCGCCGGCTCCCTCGACCGACTTTGCCTGAGACGGCGCGACCGTCAGCGGAAACGACCGTTCGCCGTCACTGCTCACCAACGAACCCTCGGCGATCGGCTTATTGAGATGACAAACGAGCGTCGCCGTCGCACCTTCAACAGCCGAAATCAACCAGGTATCAGGAATCTCTTCGGCGCTGAGCCCGGTGTAGTCGGGGAATTCGATCCGCGCATCGACGCGTTCAACTTTCGGGTACTCGAACACACCGACGTCATAGTTTTCTGATCGGCCCTCGGAGAATTCGACGCGGTAACGAAAGGCTCGTTCGATATTCGGAATCCGAGCACCGAAGACGGGATCGTCGAGACTCTTGCTCATGTCGATCCGCACTTCACCCGCCTTCGGATCGTCTTTGATCAGACTCACAGCCGCAGGCAACGGTCCATCAAATCGAGCCAGCACCAGCACGTTGCTGCCGCGTTCGACTTCGGTGTTTCCTGGTTCGATGGAGACAGTCGTCACCGGCTCTGTTGGTACTGCAGCGGACGTCGAGACAACATCGGGAGCGCTCGAAGGCAATAAGCTGCTGGCATCAGATCGCCACAAGAAACCGAACAACACGCAGCAGGTCAGCATCGCGACGATGGTGCGATTGCGACTGCTCTTCAACGACGCCGCCGGAACACACTCAGTCCAATCACCGACTTCGGCTTGCGTCAAAACTTCGTGCTGCAACTGCCTCTGCAAGACATTGAATTGCCCGCTTTCTGAATCGGGCCGTTGTTCAAGCAACGTCAGCAAGCGTTGCTTCAATTCGGGATGAGTGGCTTCAACCAAGCGGGCAGCATCGAGTCGATCCTGAGCGGTCGCTCTCGCCCCCCGGTAAGCCAGCACGAGGCCAATACCCGCAGTCACAAGGCTCGCTATCGAAGCCGCATGAAGAGCCACAGGCCACGTCTTGAGTGCGGCACCAGCGACAAGCAACAGAGTCGACGCCAAACACCAAACAGCAATCGCAGCGCGACGAGCCTTCAGGGTTCGAGTCCGCCGCACCACTTCATCCAGCAGTTCCAACAAGCGAGCGTCCATCGCGGAGTCTCCGAGAAAGGAGCCTTATGCACGTTTACCAGCAGCATTAGTTGTACGACGGCCCTTCAGTCGGTCAGCCGTTCATTGCGAGGGGCTAGAAGTCCGTCGTACTACCAATGCTTGCCGTTAGTCGTCTCAGTTCTTCGTTCATTCACTGCAGCGCGTCCATACCACCAACTTCATCCCTGCATTGCCGCAGATTGCTGGTACGCGGTTCTTCCGGCGAGCCATGTTTCCAGCATCAACACGACAATGCCCGCCGAAATTAACCACTGCCAGTACTTTTGGCGTTCTTCCAATTCACGAGATTGAAGCTGACGACGTTCCTCATCAGTGCTCGCGGCAGCCATGTCGGTCAGCGGCAATCCCAACGATTTCAATTCGTCGAGCCGCAAAGGAGTCGTTCGACTTTCGAGCGGATCCAAATTCACGGCCCAAACCGACGGCTCAGCATCCGACGCAGTGACCACGTACAAACCTGGCTCGGTCGTATGGAACGCCTCGGAAGCTGCGACGGTCCGCGTCTCTCCGGATGGCAACTTGATGACGCAATCTTTCACACCCAAAGCCAGCGGCAGACGATCGCCCACCATCAGCCCGCGCGGTTGAGGAGCACTTCCCAACGAGTGAGTCAGCAAGTGATTCACCATCGGCACGAACTTCGACCACAGCACGAAGCGGCTGTCATCCCCATGCCAACCGAACAGCGAAACGATGACCGAACCTGATCCTCGCGGCAGTTCAACCAATGCGGGGAGCGAGGACTCACCATCAAACTGAGCCAGCACGCGGCCCCCCTTCAACGCGCGAGCATCGACCGCGCGATGTTTCCAAATCGGCAGCTTCGTAAAGTCGGCGAGCTTGGCATCACTGAATTCAGAGAACAGCGGATGCTCAAAGTCCACGTTGGTCAGCATCGCGTAATTGCTGACTTTGGCTTCGCTCACCTCGACCGGTTCATGCCCCGCCAAGGCCACGGCCAACCGAGTCATCTCATCGTCGCGAGCAATCACGACGACTCGCAGTCCGTCCTCAATCTGCTTGCCCAACGTTTGCAGCACAGATGACTCTTGAGGTGCCACGACAAAGACCAGCACGGGACGATCGCCTGCCAACACAGGTTGCCCCGCAGCGTATGCCAGGAACTCAACCTCGCGTTCGGGAGTCGGCAAGAAGGCTCGTTCTAGAAAGTAACGCAACGCCTTCGGGTCATCGGCAGAGTCATTACCGTAGTAAGCCACGGTCACTCGTCGAGGCGCCGCTTTCGAAACCCAAACGGTGTTATCAAACGGTTCGTCATCACCGCTGAGCGTGACACGCCACGCCGTTGAAGAATCAATCTCGCCGACCTTCAAGACACGACTCTGCCCCGGCGGGATGACGGCATCTTGCTGCGACGGGACTTCAGCCGTCGCATTGCCAACAGCCTCGCCCCCGATGGCAAACCGCTCGGCAGTTGCATCGATGGAATTCTCAATCCGCGCTTTCACATCTTCGCGTGACAAGCTCGCTGCCACATGCAAGCCCGCATTGTTCTCGGTATTGGCCTTCAAAAATTCAGGCCGCACCACGATGCCGTCGGGCCATTGAAACTGCTGCAAGCTTTCAATCCGACCGCCCTGTTGAAAGTCAGAGATCACAACCAATTCGACCGACTTGGGCTGCTTGCCAGAACCGCGTTCAGCAACAGCAGCCACAGCTTCGCTCAAGGCATGTCCAAGATCGGTGCCTTTCCAATTGGGAGCGAGCGTCTTTAATCGCTCATCAAGCACCGGGCGCCGAGCATCCGCCGCGAGCTGGTCCCAGTCATCGAATCTCAATACGGAAGCGAGTGCCGTATCGAAGGTGAAGACCGCCAGCGAGTCCTCGGAACCGAGATCCTTGAGCACATGGGTAACTCGCTCTTGCGACTGAGCCCACATGCCCTTTCGCTGCAGGCTGGCGCTGACATCAATTAGCAGCGCGACGCGCCGTCCACCTCTTGCCAACGTCTGTTGCTCGGTCTCTCGCCAGTACGGTCGCGCGAAGGCCAGAGCAATCAACACCACTGCCAATGCCCGTAAGAGCAACAGCAGCCAATGCTCGATGCGCGACCGATGGGTCATGCGCGGCGGCGACGGCTGCAAGAACATCAACGTGCTGAAGGGGACTTTACCATGCGGCGTGCGACGGATCATGTGTAAGAAGATGGGCACTCCGACGAGCGCCACTCCCGCGACATATAACCAACTCAACACGCTCATGTTGACCTCGCTCCTCCAGTCGACCGGCGCGACTGACGACCTCGGGACTTCAACCGTTGGCTCTCGGTGAAGAACTCTCCGAGCAAGATTTCGAGCGGCATGTCTGTCGGGACCAAGTGATAGATCGCGCCGAGTTTTTCGCAGATCGTCCGCAACTCAGAGAGATGTGCATCCAGCCGCCGCTTGTAGTGATCTCTTGATGTAGCGGGATCTACATAAAGCTCACGCCCCGATTCTTGATCCACGAACAACGCTGCGGACTCGAACCCAAAATCGAGTTCGCGCGGATCCAGAGTTTGAAAGACAACCAACTCGTGCCCGCAAGAAGACAATGCCGTCAGTGCTCGTTCGAGTCCCGTCGTCGGAGCCAGCAAGTCAGAGATCAAGACGACGAGACCACGTTTGCGAACTTGCGAAGCCACTCTTTCGAGCGGCTCAACCAGGTTGGTCGATTGCCCACCCGTCGCACGTTCGAGTGCCACCAAAATCTGTCGCAAGTGGCCATGCCGAAACCGAGCCGGCAATTGGTCTTCAACTTTTTCATCGAAGAGTACCAGCCCCACTGCGTCACGCTGCTGACTCAAGCTGTAAGCCAAACACGCGGCCAAAGTCTTCGCGTAGTCAGCCTTCGCAAACGTGCCAGAGCCGTAGCTCATCGAACGACTGTTATCGACCAACAAGTGACAGCGAAGATTGGTCTCATCCTCAAAGCGTTTGATGTAGTACCGATCGGAGCGTGCCACGACCTTCCAATCGAGAAAGCGTGGGTCATCACCGTTGGAGAATTGCCGGTACTCCGTGAACTCGACCGAGAACCCATGAAACGGGCTGCGATGCAAACCCGTGACGAAGCCTTCCATCACCGCCTTGACGCGGAGTTCGAGCGAGCGAATCCGCATCAGCGCTTTCGGTTCGATGTAGCGAGCGGTGGGAGCAGCAGTTTGAGTCATACCGCCATTCTGTGCCGGAACTCATCGACCCGCCAAGAGCACGAGCCCACAAACTATCGCAAAAACAAAACGCCCCGTCGTTCGAGTAACTCGCACGACGGGGCGTTGAAGACACACGGCAGGCTGTTGTTAGCGCGCGAACTCGATCGAACGTGTCTCGCGCATCACCACCACTTTGACTTCGCCGGGGTACGTCAGCGTCTGCTCGATCTGCAGAGCGATCTCGCGACACATCTTCGCGGCCTCGGGATCATTGACCTGATCCGAGTTGACGATGATGCGAATCTCGCGACCAGCCTGCACGGCATAGGCTTGCTCGACTCCGGGGAATCCACAGGCCACTGCTTCGAGTTCTTCCAAGCGTTTGACGTAGCGTTCCAAGTTCTCGCGACGAGCACCCGGACGCGAAGCCGAGGCAGCATCCGCTGTCGCCACCAGCACCGTGTAGATGAACTCGGGGCGAATGTCGTCGTGATGGCCAGCAGCCGCATGCACGACTTCTTCGCGTTCGCCATATCGCTTCAGCAACTCAGCACCGACGGCGGGATGTCCGCCTTCCATCTCGTGATCGGCAGCCTTACCGATGTCATGCAAGAAGCCGCAGCGTCGAGCCAACGTGCCATCCAAACCGATCTGTTCCGCCAGCAAGCCCGCGATGTGCGCCACTTCGATCGAGTGTCGCAGCACGTTCTGGCTGTAGCTGGTTCGAAAGTGCAATCGGCCCATCAGGTCGATCAGCTTGTCATGCATGCCGATGACATGCGCTTCGTGACACGCTTCTTGGCCGGTTCGACGGATGAAGGCATCCATCTCAGCCTGAGTCTCGTTGACGATCTCCTCAATCCGAGTCGGATGAATGCGTCCGTCTTCAATCAGCTTAACGAGAGACAGCCGAGCAACTTCGCGGCGCACTTTGTCGAACGCCGAAACAACAACGACGCCGGGAGTGTCGTCCACGATCACATCGACACCGGCAATCTTTTCGAACGCGCGGATGTTGCGACCTTCACGACCAATGATGCGTCCCTTCATTTCGTCGCTCGGAATGTCGACGGTCGAGACGGTCATTTCAGACGTATGCACCGACGCAATGCGTTGCATCGCCATGCCGAGGATCTCGCGAGACAACTCTTCTTGTCGTTGCTTGATCTCTCCTTCGAACTTGAGCACCAACGCTCCAGCTTCGTCCTTGAGAGTGCGTTCCAGTCGCTCCAAGACCATGACGCGTGCGTCGTCTTGATTCATGCCGCTGATCTTGAAGAGCTGTTGTTGCTCGTCAGCGATCATGCGATCGAGTTCCTTCTCTTTGGTCTCAACCGACTTCGTCTTGGCGGCCAGCTTCTGCTGCTGACTCTCAACCAGCTTCTCGCGCTTCTTGTATTCCGAGTCGCGTTCGTTGAGCGTCATCTCGCGGCGATCGAGCTCGCGTTGCTGCTGATGCACTTCGTCACGCAGAGTCTTCAACGAACCTTCAAGTTCCTCGCGGCGTTTGAGCAGTTCTTCGCGCGACTTCAGCTCCTCGTCACGACGAATGTTTTCTGCATCGCGCCGAGCCTGCTCGACAATCTGGTCGCGATCTTTGAACGCGGCGCCCATCCGCATTCGGTCGAAGTAGAAGCCGACTCCGCCGCCCACGGCCAGAGCCACAATTCCGATCAAATATTCCATTGAGTGCGTCCCTTATCAGCCCAAGGACGCAGCCGCTCTCACTGTCCGCGCGAGGCTGCGGCGGCGAGACAGAGAATTCAGCACTCACCAGTCCTATCTCGCGACGTCATTCACGCTCGCGACCGCCGACCAACCGAGATCGCGACCGGTATGAATTCGCTCGTCACACCAACTCTATGAAGAGACGAATCACCCAGTCACGACTCGCGCGGATCAACAAGGCCGTGCAAGCATTCATTGAGCCCAGACTCGGTAAAGCCACGTCACTTCGAGTCGCCGTAGCGCCTCAAGTTACGAGTGCCATACCAGTCAAAGTTCAATGATCGAGTCACATCGAAAGGGATGAGACTCGCCAAACATCTCAAGACAAGACCGGAGAAAATGCCGAACTGGAGTCGGACGAGACTTCGGCTCGGTCATCCAATACCGAAAGGAATAAGGACGATGACCGAGTGGCACAGTGGCAGAGCGGACCTAGCGTTATGGCAGCAGTGCGATCCGAACCCGCTCTCGCCATCCGCCCGAGTCTCGCCCATCCTCAGATGAGCGACGCCGGTTGGCGAGCCACGGATGCCACCGGCACGAGCCAAACCACTGCTGAACCTGACCAACTCGCGAACCTCGCACGGATCGATCGAAGAGAACGACCGCCGGAACGAGACCACGACCGAGTCGCGCACAGCGCGACCACAAGGTCAGAACGATCAGCAACAGCAGGCCAGCTAGGGCGAGCGCGACTGTTTGCAAAGGAACCATCATCGGTTCAACAACATAACTTGGTCAGGGAAAGACGTCCGAGCCCACAATCGCCCGGATCGAAACCGCTCTTCCACCGTGCCGCCCAAAGACTTTCCGTCTCCGAGAGGCTGCGGATTGGAATCTTCAACCGTCTTCCAAACTGCCCGTAACACCCTCGTGCTGCGATGCAATTCTTCCGCCGTTTGAAGCGGGCGGGATCGTAACGAGCCGATGTGCGACCGCAAACGGACGGAAATCGCCTCATGTCTCCACCCCAACGACTGGATCGATCATCACAACCCCATCAACTAGACCGACCGAATGAGACAAATTGGACTCACCCAAAATGCCTAACGCTGAAAGTCGAAAACTTGACCAATGGTTGAGCGTCACATCGTCACACTCGGGCATGAGCAAGGAGTCGCGTCGATGTACGGCGTTCTGTGAAGTTCATCGCGTAGGCCGCTTGAACTCACGTCTCACTGACGCAACTTGAGACTTGTGCGACGAACGCTTCAACGTTGCACCAATGAGGCCCTGGACCTCGGGAAGCTTGTCATGGTTGCCGCAGTTACCCGCCGCCCCACTACACCGGTCGTCAGTTTGGACGAGACCTTGAACTCGCTCGGACTCGATGAACTCTCAACCAATTCATCGGGCACAGCGCGAGAGTCGCCTCACCCCAAACCCGACCTCTTCACGCAAGATGCGAAGATCATGATCGTGGATGACGAGCCGTATAACATGCTCGTCGTGAAGAAATTCTTACAGCACAGTGGATACTCCAACTTCTTGACGCTCACTGAGTCGGACAAGGCTCTCAAAGTCGTCCGCGATGAGAAACCCGACATTGTGTTGCTCGATGTAATGATGCCGGGAGTCAGTGGCCTCGACATCTTGCGAACGATGAAACACGACCGTGAGCTGTCGCATATTCCTGTTGTCATCCTCACAGCATCTCCCGAAGCGAACATCAAAGTCCAAGCCCTCGAACTGGGAGCAACCGACTTCCTCTCGAAGCCAGTCGAGACTCATGAGCTGGTTCTGCGAGTCCGCAACGTGCTGGCGGCAAAGTCTCACTTCGACATGTTGTCGCGGTACTCAGAAGACCTCGAAGAACAAGTTCGCCGCCGCACAGAAGAACTCGCCGCGTCCCGCAAACAAATCATTTACTGCTTGGCTCGCGCGGCGGAATTCCGTGACAACGACACCGGCCATCATGTGATTCGCGTTGGCAAGTTCGCTGGACTCATCGCCAAAGAACTCGGTTTCCGCGACCACCAAGTCGACGCTTTGGAGCAAGCTGCTCAGCTTCACGATGTCGGTAAGATCGGCATTCCAGATGCCATTTTGCACAAGCCCGGCAAGCTCGACCCCGAAGAGTACGCCATGATGCAACGCCATTGCGGCTTCGGAAACAAGATCGTTAGCAGCATGCCAGAAAGTGAGTGGAACGCACTTAAGCATCACACGGAACTCGGTGGGTTGCTGATGAATGTGAAGTCCTCGCCGGTCATGCGTCTGGCTTCGCGAGTCGCGCTAACTCATCATGAGTGGTGGAACGGACAAGGCTACCCACTGGGACTCGCTGGCGAAGACATTCCGATCGAAGGACGCATCACTGCAGTTGCCGACGTTTACGACGCTCTCTCAAGCAAGCGGCCCTACAAGGCTCCGTTTCCCCGCGAGAAGTGTTTCAAGATGCTCGAAGAGAAACGCGGCACTCAATTCGACCCGCGAGTGCTCGACGCCTTCTTCCGACGTTCCAAAGAGATCGTCGAAGTACAGCTTCAGTACGCGGACAACGAATAGCCTCAGCAGACAGCATCCATCGATTGCCTACGAATCCATACGACTGCCAGTGCTAGGCCCTCTTTACGAGGACTCGGCACTGGCAGTTTTTCATTTCATCTAGCGAGAGACTGGGCAATCAAAACTCTGTCATAGCGGTTAGTCAGACATGGCCTTCCGGCCAATTTCGGGAACGACTACAAAGCTTTACTTGCCGTAGTTTCGAGCGTTCTCCCCGAAATTTCTGAGCCCAATATGTCATCGCCCAAAGCCCCGCCAACTCCTGACAATGACAACGATCCCGTCAGAGCAGTCCGCGAGAAGATCATTCAACTGGCTCGCGAAATTGAGGAGTACTCCAAGAAGTCAGACCTGACTCCCAAGATCTTCTTCACCGAATTTCTGAAGCGAGTGATCGCGGCCGTTGGTGCGCGAGCTGGCGCCGTGTGGCTCAAGAGCAATGCCAACCGGATTGAGTTACTGGTCGAGCAGAATCTCGACAAGATTGGCTTCAACAACAGCCCTAACGCGTTGTCTGCCAATCAGAAGTTGTTGGGGGAAGTGCTGTCGCACGGCCAAGCCTGTACCTATCAACCCGGCGAAACGCAGGCCGAACTCCCCACTGAAGACATGTTGGTTCTGGCCGCTCTGCAGCAAAACAAAGAGGTTGTCGGTGTCGTCGAGATCTTCCAAAGAGCCGACACACCCAAGGCGGCGCGGCCGGGTTTTCTTCAGTTCGTCGAGCAAATGACGGGCTACGCCTGTCGATTTCTGGATCGACAAGCTTCCGAACAGCACGACCACGGAGTCACCGTTGGTAAGGTGGCCGAAGAGTTCGAGCAGTTCATTCTTCAACTGCATAAGTCGCTGGATCCTCGCGAAGTCGCGTTCACTGCTGCCAACGATGGTCGCCTGCTTGTGGGTTGCGATCGCATGAGCGTCGCGGTGCTCGATGGTAAGAAAGCCGTCATTCGCGCCATCAGCGGGCAAGAGTCTGTAAATCAACGAGCGAACCTCGTTCGCAAGCTGACCGACCTCGCTCAAGATGTGATCTCCACCGGCGAAAAACTGGCTTACTCGGGCAAGATCGAGCAACTGCCACCGAAGACCGAGAAGGTCTTGGGGGACTTCATCCAAGAGAGCGGTTCGCGCATGGTGATGGTCATTCCGGTATTTGAACCGGATGAACTCATCAAGAAGGACGACGATCGAGCTCGCCCCAAAGAGAAGGTTCGCAAGGCAGTAGGCGGAATCATCGTCGAGCAAGTTTCAGAGAGTCAGCCCAAGCCGGGAGTCGTCGACAAAGCCGACTTGATCGCGGACCACGTTGGCTCGGCAATCTTCAACGCCAAGCGCTACCACCGCATCTTCTTGATGCCGGTCTGGGTCAAACTCGGCAAAGCGTGGACGTTGCTCGAAGGCAAAAACGGCATGAAGGCCGGCCTGGCTGTCATCGGCGTGCTGTTAACGCTCGCAGCCCTGTGGCTCGTGCAGTGGGATTACCGCGTCGAAGGCGAAGGCCGCATGATGCCGGTGGTACAGAAGGACGTATTCGCTCCCTGGGACGGTGACGTTATCGATATCAAAGTTGATAGTGGCCAGCGCGTGAAACAGGACGACTTATTGCTCGTCATCGAAAACAAGGAACTCAATCAACAGTTCGTTGCAGCAGGTACCGACCTCGCGGCTAAAGACGCTGTGCGAGCCGGGCTGGAAGCACAATTACAACGCACCGTCGACCAAACCGAACGCGACAAACTCAACGGCCAACTCCTGCAAAACGCGGCTGAAATCGAGGGTTTGATTCAGCAACGTGCGGTCCTCGGCGAGCGCATCGACTCGCTGCATGTGAAGTCACCAATCGACGGCATCATTTCCACCTTCCAGATCAAACAACTTCTGCAGAACCGCCCCGTAAGACGTGGCGAAGTCTTGCTGGAGATCAAGGACGACAAACAACAGTGGCGACTGGAACTGGATGTCCAAGACCATCGCATGGGCCACATCATCGACGCTCAAAAGGCTCTCAATACCACAGAGCTTCCAGTTGAGTTCGTATTGGCGACGGACTCCGAAAAAACATTCAACGGCGTTCTCGGCGAGATGGCGACTCGAACCAATCCATCCGAAGAGAAAGGCGCGGTCGTCGTCTTCTTCGCATCAATCGATCCCGAGAAACTGCCGCGTGGTCCGCGCATCGGCGCAGAGGTTCGAGCCAAGATCAACTGCGGTCTGAAGCCGTTAGGTTACGTGCTATTCGGCGACGTGATTGAGTTCCTCTACAAGTATTTGTGGCTATAAGACTGGGATCGCAGAGCAACTCCCATTGCAGAGTTCAGTGGGTGACTCAGAGAGTCCAATACCAGGTCTTGGCCCAGGGACGGGCGCAACAGTCTTCACACCAATTGGGTTTGAAATGCTCTTCCCTGACTATGAAGACGAATCTCACTTCCGTCGCTTGTGGAGTTCGGTGCGTATCGAGCGGAATATCGAATACACACTCTTCACCTTCGGGGATTCCGACCTGCCGTATTACTTAGTCTGCGCTCCCGACAAGCAAGGCGGCATGGTCAAGGTTCGTAAGGGCGAAGTGAAGATTGCTCGCCCGTTGATCCTCACTCCGGACAACATGCACCCCGAGTTTCGAGACTTCTTCGAAGAACAAGACGGGGACGAAGGCATCATCGACTTTATGCTCGCGCGGCGAGCTTCGTTGTTCTCGAACCTCAAGCTGACGAATCGTTCGGGCCCAGAGAAGCTGGTCAGCGACAGCGTTGAGGAAGTCGTCGCCAAGCTAAATCGGCAGCTCGATAGCGAAGACGAAGATCGAGTCGCGATCCTCAGCGCTCCGGCGAGACTCGCAGGTGTCGCAGTGATGAAGTTTGCGACCGAGCGAATCATGGCCAGTACCCCCGGCAACGTTCAGGAGTTGCGTGAAAAAGGCTTGCTGCCCTGGTCGCGATAACCGTCGTCTCGACGAAGCATCTCAGAAAGACGTCGCGATGAGCTCGGTCATCAAAGTCGGTGGCAGCCTGTTGTCGTTCCCAGATCTCGCAGTTCGGATCAAGCAGTTGATCAAGAGTTGCAATGACGATCGAGTGGCATTGCTCATCGGCGGTGCCGAAGCTGCTGACGCAGTGCGAGAGTGGGATCGCACTTTCAAACTGACGCCAATCGAATCTCATCAATTGGCGATTGAGGCCATGAGCCTCACCGCATCCTTCGCCGAAAAACTGATCTCAGGAACCAAGCATTGTTGGACTCGTTACGAAGTCGAAGTTGCCTGGAGTACGGGTCGAACTCCAATTCTCGATGCATGCTCGTTGATCGAGGAACTCATCGCCGATGGATGTAACACTTTGCCTGCAGGCTGGCATGTCACGAGCGATTCAATTGCAGCTTGGTTGTCGATCCATTGGCCCTTCGATCGAGTGATCTTCGCCAAGTCAGTCGATGCCCCAGCAGACCTCGCTGCGACCGACACACTCGATGCCTACCTGCCAATTCTCCTGCCTCGTTTATCCGAGATTTGGTGGTGCAATCTTCGAGCACCAGTACCCGTCGCGGTGAATACAAGACGAGCTGACGAAGTCCGGGCACTCCAGTAAAAACCGCCGCAGTACGAGCAGTCTGACCGAGCGTTTTTGCACGCAGCGTGCTCGCCAATCGACGAGACGATGTTGCCCCAAAGACCTGATGCAGGACAGAAGATTGCGTTCCCTCGTCCGTGAGTCAGGTTGCTGGTCTACTTCGTCTCCCGTCTCAAATTCCCAATCACCAAACCAACTACAAAGCCCCATCGTGTCCGACATCACTCCACTTGTTTCGTCTCTCTCTGACTTGCTGACGTCACCCGATTTGGAGGCTCGTCGCGCAGACTTACAGTCGACCGTCAACAAGCTCGGTGACGTGCTAGAACGACACGACGCGTTGATTCGTAACCTGATCGCTCGAGTGGATCAGTTGGAATTAGGTTTGGTCTATATGGATCGCGGCTGTGGAGCATGATGCGACCTCGGCCACAGGATCCCGATGCGAGCGATGGCGAACGACTGCCGCCCGAATCACACCACTCAACACCAGCAGTCGCGATCTATTTCACCCACGGATGACCTTCTAAAGCGAACGGATGCGATGAGCACTGACACTGCAACCAACAAGAAGTCGAACTACACCGGCGCCGACATTGAAGTCTTGGAAGGACTTGAAGCCGTCCGCCGCCGACCGTCTATGTATATCGGTGGCGTTGATAACCGCGGGCTCCATCACTTGCTGTGGGAGATCGTGGACAACTCAGTCGACGAGTACCTCGCCGGCGAATGCACCGAAATCAAAGTCACGCTGCATAAAGACGGCGCCTCAATGAGCGTCGCCGACAACGGTCGCGGCATACCAGTCGACATTCACCCCACACTCAAGAAGCCCGCTCTCGAAGTCGTGCTGACGGTGCTGCATGCCGGCGGCAAGTTCTCGAACAAGAACTATGCCCGAAGCGGCGGCTTGCACGGCGTTGGTTCGTCAGTCGTCAACGCTCTGTCAGTCGAAATGCGAGCGACGGTCCATCGAGACGGCTTCGAGTACCAGCAAGAGTATCGACGCGGCACGCCTCAAGGTCCGGTCAAGAAGGTGAAGCCCTTCCGCGGTCACGGCACGGAAATCTTCTTTCGCCCCGACGAGCAGATCTTTCGGCAAGTGCAGTTTCGAGCCGATGTCATCAAGCAACATCTGGAAGACATCTCCTTCATCCACGGCGGCCTGAAGATCACCTTCGTCGATGAAACCAAGAATGAGACGCACACCTTCTCGCATCCCGATGGCATTACTTCCTACTTGGAAAAGATCACCCAAGAGGAGCAACGCAAGCCGGTGCACCCTGACCTCTTCACGGTCACCAAGGACTTCGACGAGGGAACTCGTGTGGAACTCGCGCTGCGCTGGACCGAGTCGACCGACTCATGGACCCGCAGCTACGTGAATGGCATTCGCACGCATGCGGGTGGCACTCACGAGAACGGTTTGCGGTCGGGCATCTCCAAGGCAATTAAGAATTACATGGAGGTCCACGAGATCCGCCCCAAGGGAGTAACAATTACCCCCGATGATCATCGCGAAGGCACATGCAGCATCCTGTCAGTCTTCTTGACCGACCCGATGTTTCAGGGACAAACCAAAGACAAGCTCAACAATCCTGAAACCAACAGCCAAGTTGAAGGCATCGTGCGAGCTGCCGTTGAAACCTGGCTCAATAACAATGCCTCGATCGCCGATGCCATCGTCGGACGCATAATCCTCGCGGCGAAAGCACGAGCCGCAAGTCGTGAAGCTCAGAAGGAAGTTCGTCGTAAATCAGCAGGCGGAAAGAAAACGAACCTGCCTGGCAAACTATTGGATTGCCGTTCCAACAAGCCTGATGAGTCCGAACTCTTCATCGTGGAAGGTCTGTCGGCAGGTGGCACCGCAGCGATGGGACGAGACAGTCGCATTCAGGCCGTTCTGCCTCTAAAGGGCAAGGTGCTGAATACCGAGTCTCTCGCGACGACCAAGGTGCTCGGCAATCAGGAGATCCAAGACTTGGTCGACACGCTCGGCACTGGAATTGGCCCAAGCTTCGATTTGCGACGACTGCGCTACGACAAGATCGTGTTGCTGATGGATGCCGATAGCGACGGCTATCACATCAGCACTCTGCTGCTGACGTTCTTCTTCCGTCACATGATCGAGATCATTCGACAAGGCAAGCTCTTCATGGCTCAGCCTCCATTGTTCCGCATCTCGATCGGGAACAAGACGATCTACGCTCGTGACGACAAGCACAAAGAAGATTTGCTGGCTGAATTCCCTGCCAACCGGAAATACGAGGTCACTCGGTTCAAAGGGTTGGGAGAAATGACCGCGCAACAACTCAAGGAGACCACTCTCGACCCAACGTTGCGAACTCTTCTGCGAGTCGACATCGACAGCCAGATCGAAGCCGACCAAGTCATCACGCAGCTTCTCGGTAAAGAAGCCTCAGAGCGTTACAAGGTCATCATGGAAGAAGCGGCCTTCGCAGACGACTTGGACGTGTAAGAAGTCCATCACATCGGCTGTGCCCAATCTCTTATTGCCGGATTCTGGCCGCATCAGCCGGAACGCGCTACCGTCCGGTTCTCTGGCGTCGTTGGAGATCACCATGTTCTAGCCGCCACGGCGAATCAGAACATGACACAGTCCGACCAGCCGATTCCTATTGCCGTTTCGTTCGATTGAAAGCCTCTGAGAATGCTCTCCGCCGCTGCTCACTTTGACCGCCTCAAAGCCTTGCTTGCACTTGAAGCTCAAGCCGAGGCGGAGCGAATTAAGTCTCTCTCTGGATCTGTCGCTGAAAAATCCGGATACGCTCTCTGCGGCTTGCTCGTTCGCGACGAACGTCCCGCCGTTGGAGGACGCATCAAGTACATGTTTGGCAAACGGCATTTAGCTCCCTTGCCGTTTTGTCGTCTCCAAACAGGCTCGCCGATTGTGATGACCGAAGAGCGACTGGCCGGGCAGCCGGACCAACCTCATTTTCGAGGAATCGTCGCTGGTCGGGATCGAGACACCATCGAGGTTGTCTTCGACGAAGCTCCAGAGTTCGAAGCCGAGCACCCGATCGTGCGCGTGGATTTGTCTTCCGATGAGATCAGTCGCCAGCGCATCGAGCGAGCCCTGCAAAAGGTCTCCACAGTCGAACGAGGAAGAGTCGCCGAACTTCGAGCCATCATGCTCCAAGAACGCGAACCGCGCTGCAGCACCATCAAGCCGTTCGTCCCACTCAACCCGTCTCTTAACGAGCCACAGAAAGCAGCGATCGAACTCGCACTTGCAGCCAACGACATCGCCATCATTCATGGTCCGCCAGGCACCGGTAAGACAACCACCGTTGTCGAATTCATTCGGCAAGCCATTCAACGTGGCGAGAAAGTTCTCGCTTGTGCCCCCAGCAATCTCGCTGTCGACAATCTCTGCGAGCGATTGATCAACGCTGGCGAAAAGATCGTCCGACTCGGCCATCCCCTGCGAGTGACCCCGGAAGTTCAAAGCCGAACGCTCGACATGCTGATGGTCAATCACCCGGACTTAGAACTCGCTCGCGAACTTCACGAGAACGCTCGCACGCTCCGGAAACGACTCGGCAAGTGGTATCGCATCAAACCCACACCGACCGAGAAGCAAGCACTGCGAAATGAAATCCGCGAACTCTCTGCCGATGCTCGTCGACTTGAAGAACAAGGCATCGCGCATCTAATCGACTCAGCCAGCGTCGTGTGCGCAACATTGACCGGCCTCGATCCCGATATCCTCGGCGATCGAATCTTCGACATCGCCGTCATTGATGAGGCGGCTCAAGCAATTGAACCAGCAGCCTGGACGGCGATCGTTCGAGCCAAACGAACGGTCCTCGCTGGCGACCACTGCCAACTTCCCGCGACCGTCATATCGCCAGAAGCTCAACGCTTGGGCCTCGGTCTAAGCCTGATGCAACGACTCGTCGAAGATCACCAAGTCGGCGCTTCGATCGCACGTCGTTTGACCGTTCAATACCGCATGAACTCCGCCATTATGGAGTTTTCATCACACGAGTTTTACGAGGACTCATTACAGGCTCACGAGACCGTCGCGTCACATTGCCTAGCTCAGCTTTCTGATATCACCGCATCCCCACTCAGAGAGACTCCACTGCAATTCATCGACACTGCTGGCGCGAGTTTCGACGAAGAGTTCGGCGCTGATGGTGAGAGTCGCACCAATCCTCGCGAGGCCGAATTCGCGACCAAGCAAGTTGCAGAACTCATCGAAGCAGGAGTGCCTGCCGACGACATCGCGGTGATCACTCCGTATGCCGCTCAAGCACGATTGCTGCGTGACCTGCTGCCCTCGGAAGTCGAAGCCGACACCGTCGATGGTTTCCAAGGACGCGAGAAAGAAGCTGTTGTGATCTCGCTGGTCCGCTCAAACGATCGCGGCGAAATCGGCTTCCTAAACGACACTCGCCGTATGAATGTCGCCCTGACGCGTGCACGAAGAAAACTGATTGTGATCGGCGATTCGGCGACGCTCGCGTCCCATCCTTTTTTCGATCGGCTCATTAAGCACTTCGAAAACCACTCAGCCTATGGCAGCGTTTGGGAGTTCGGGTTTGCGTCATGATCGGAGAACAGACAACCTCCGCGACTCTCCTTCATGGCTCGAACGATCCTCATCGCCAAAGCTCACCGCATGTTGAACTTCCTGAGATCACGCTGGTTTCTCATCACTCTTTTGAGCCTCATTACCTGCGGGCTGGCAGTGGGCTATCACAACACCGCCGCAGCGGTGAAGTCGATCCAAAACGTGATTCGCTCGGGAGTCATCACGCCAATCGTGCTGTTTCTGATGGCGTTCTCGCTCGATAGCAGCCAACTCCGAGCTTCCTTTCGTCGACCAGCCCCCGTTCTATGGGCTTGCCTGATCAACATGGGACTAATCCCACTCTTGGGCTGGAGCTTGATAGGAGTCCAAGTCGCAGATCATTTTCGAATTGGCGTCATGATCGCGGCCGCGGTTCCCTGCACCGTTGCCGCCGCATCAGTTTGCACAAGAAGAGCTGCTGGCAACGACGCGATCTCGCTACTGACAACATTGCTGACAAACGGGCTGTGCTTCCTAACAACGCCAATCTGGCTGCAATTGGCGACCGGACAAAAAGTGAATTTGGATTCAACAGCACTCGCTCAGGATCTCGCCTTAACGGTGCTCATCCCCAGCCTGCTTGGTCAAATCGCTCGCATCCCCAAGCCAGCAGCCAGCTTTGCCAAGGTCAGAAAACCCATGCTCGGAGTCATTGCTCAATCGGGCATCTTGCTGTTGGTATTTGTGAGCGCCTGCAAAGCGGGCAACGAGCTGCGAGTGTCGAATGTCAGCCGTGAGATCTTCGGACTCGCCGTGGCATGGCTTTCGTGCATCTCACTGCATTCAGTCGGCCTCGCGATCGCAAATCACGGAGGACATATTTTCGGTTTCGCTCCGAGTGACCGCATCGCAGCGGCGTTTGCTGGTAGTCAAAAGACTTTGCCTGTCGGAGTTTTCTTAGCATCTAGCCCCGCATTCGCCGCTATTCCGTTTGCCGTCTTTCCGATGCTCATGTTTCACGCCAGCCAGCTCGTCATCGATACGTTAGTCGCTGATCGATTTGCCAAACGAGACGACGACATGACAGATAAGAAGATAGACAGCGTACAAAAAGCGGCAAATTAGTTATCAACCGAGAACTCGATACGCTTCAAACACGGCACTGTTATCCGACTCGCCCAAACCTGCACTTTCAGCAAGTTCTAGTAGCCCGGCATGAGTACTCGTGAGTGGAAGCGTCAGCCCTCTCGCATCTGCCACATCAAGCATCAGTCGTAAATCTTTCAGATGCTGGGACAACTTCGCCTGCACCGAGTAGTCGCGATCAATCATCTTGCGTCCCTTGGTATCCATGATCCGCGACGCGGCCATGCTGCCACGGAACACATCCAGTGTCGCACTGAGATCAAGTCCCAATGCTCGTGCGAACGCGAATCCTTCCGCTAACGCGGCTCGATTTAACCCTAGTACCAAATTACTAACGAGCTTCATTTTCGCAGCACTACCACAAGGCCCACAGTAGAATACTTTTTGAGACAACAGCTTCCACAAGTCCTCGCACTCTCGGAAATCGTTCTCACTGCCGCCAACCATTATCGACACTTCACCTCGACGAGTTTGCTCACTCGACCCCGAGATCGGAGCATCAAGGTATCTCACATTTCGTCGAGCCAATCGAGCCCCCAACGTCGCTGTTTGATCCGGCTCCCCTGTAGTCGTATCAATTACGAGCAATCCAGCGTGCAGCCCATCACTGAGTGCCTCGACGACTTCATTCACCACAGAGGTGGTATAAAGACTAACAATTACTCGATCACAATCTCGAAATGGATTGTCCGACCAATGAGCGCCCAGTGCCAACAAAGACTCAGACTTTTCGCGGGATCGATTCCATACCAATACGTCGAACCCAAGTTCAAGAAGCCGAGCAGCCATCGCTGATCCCATTAAGCCGAGCCCCACAACTCCAATCCTCGCCCGATCAGACATTGATCTAACTCCTCGCTCAGAGACTCTTTTTGCTAAGACAATTCTCGCTCGCCTACAACAAATAAAAAAGCGGCGATCAGACGCAAGTCTGACCGCCGCAATTGTGTTACATGTTGAAGAATGACTGAGACTAGTTCGCAGATCCCGGCATCGACATTCCTGGCATCGACATCCCTGGCATGGCTCCTCGCTTCAACGAACTGCCACTCCTCTTCGCTGGCTTACCTTTACCTGGAGCGCCTGGCATCCCAGCTGCATCCATCCCAGGAGCATTTCCAAGGTATCCAGCCAACCCAGACATACCCGCCCCCGGGGCTGCTGCTGAAACCTTAAAGCTTTGAAATGCTTCGTCCTGAGCTTTGATGATTCCAGTGGCCTTCGACTGAGCTGTCTTCTGAGTGACGTTATCAACATCGACGATCTCACCGAATCGGTTCACCATCACCACTTCTTCCAACTTAGTAGCAATACGCTTAGTTGGCAGTTCGAGGTCTGGATTGTCTTCGGGAGAAACAACATTACTCACAGTCATGTTCAACAAGACGTTGGGAGTTTCGAAGTCGATACGCTCTTTCTTAAAAGTCTGGTTGGCTGGTCGCAGCAACTCTACTTCGACACCTCCATTCTTCTCCCCAGTCTTTGGATCCTTCCCTGTAACAGCCGCAATTTGATCGCCTCTCGCGAGCTTCAGGAACGGTGCCATCACGTAACTTCCGGAATCGGTCAACCACTGAAGAACGTCGATATTCGCGGTCAAGTTGCCCGTAGTGGATGAATTGACTTGATTAACAAACAGCTTCAACTCGTCTTCAATGACGACCGGGTTAGTAGGCGTAGAGACTTTAGTATCACGAGTCTCACCATTCGCAGAACTCGGATCTTTAAGTTCGTTCGCGTCCCAACCAAGGTTTGGATTCTTCATCACGAGCTGAACTCTGTAGCGATAGGCATTACCCGGTACGACATCGAAGTCGAGATACCTAAACAGCAACACTTCCGGAATCGAGATACCTGCTCCGGCTCCCATACCACCCCCCATAGCCATTGCGTTTCCGCTCATCATCCCACCACCGGACATGCCTGGAGCCATGCCACTCATACCGGGACCAACGGCCCCGTGGCCACCACCCGCCATAATAGGCATCGGGTAACTCGCCGGTCCGGAAGCTCCATGGCCACCACCCATTCCGGGATGCATGCTTCCACCACCCATCATTTCCGGCGTCATCTGCTGATAGAGTTCATTAAACGTCGACTGAGCGCTACTATTACCCATAATCTGTCGTTGAAGATCACGGGTATTGTGCTGAATTCCAGAGAAGCCGCCTGCACCGCCTTGCTTGAGTTTCAACTTCTCTCCTGTTTCAACCATAGCGCGATTGAGTGCTTCCTGCCGAGTCGCCTCTTCCTCAGTCAACAGTTTCTTAATCTGCGGGTGAGAAGCATGAGACTTCCACGTGCCTGTTTCGCGAAATGGCAACGGCATAGTGATAACCGGATCGCGATACTTCTCTTCCACCACGTCTACGTCGAAATCTACGCGACCAAGTATGTCGAGCGCCGTCTGAATATCGACATCTTCCCATTGACCAGCCCAAGGCTGATCACCCGCCAGGGCCGTTTGACGTTGGATCTTGAAATCTCCGAACTTCATTTGATCCCAGGCTTGAGTTGTCGTCTCGAGCTGCAAGGCCTTACGAATCTCCTCAAGCTGACGCTTCAACGGGAAGACGGCCCGTACTGACACGAAACGAAATCCTTTTGCCTCGACATTGCGTCCCGTAGCGCCAGCACCTCCAGGCATCGCAGCGCCTTCAGCGTACATCATCATCGAAGGATCGACTGAACCACCCGCCGCATGGCCGCCGCCACCGGCGTTTCTCCCAGGTGGTGTTCTTCGCCCCCCCCCACCACCTCCGTGACCGGCCCCTGCCGGCGCAGTTGGCATTGGCATGGGCATAGGAATCACGGCACCAGGATTACGTGGACCATCAATTCCTCGCGGCTTCGAATCATCGTCTAGATCAGTATTTCTCGGTCCTCGATCGGCAGCCGAACCTTGTACAACAACTTCCATTTGGGGTGTGGTGTTGGCAGCTGCGGCTGGCGCAAAGGCCAACAAGACTTTACCGGAGTCAGCAATCGGCTCCTCGAGAGCTAGCCAATTCACTTCTCCACGCTTCAACTTAGGCGGATATATCGGACGCACCCAAGGTGTACCAAAGGTATAAATATCGTTAGCCCGCTGCTGAATACCCTGAGTAACACCTGCCACCACATCTCCAAGATCGCGTGCCTGGAAATCTTTCTGATTCTCTTCCGGCCAACGCGAAGCGGAATATGCAGTTTTGGCCTTTTTGACTGCGTCGTCGAATTCTTCAGGCTGCGTGGGAAACGACTTCCACTGCGTGGACGCCAAGGACGACGCCACGAACACGCCAACCATTCCAAGAACCATTTTCTCGCAATGGTTGATGGCGAATTCCTTCCAGTTCATCCCTTTGAGCTGAGCACCAAGACTTCCCATGGCAGCACTCCAGATAGATTTAATAACGTCAATTTTCGACTTTACGGGATGCAAGAAAACACAGTCAGACTTACATCAATTTGCAGTTGGAGGACTCGCCTGAGCCGCAGGCGGATTAGTCGCACCACCAGCATTCGATGGCGAATCACCCGTCCCTGCTGGGCCAGCCGGAGTAGCTGTTCCAACAGGAGCCTCAGAAGTCGCTCCAGCAGGTGCGGGCATCGGAGCCCCTTCACTTACAGCGGGTGCCGCCACGTTTGATGCAGGAGCGGCTGAACTTGGATCGCCAGCAGGATCACCCATTGGTTGAACTGGCGTCGTCGCATTAGGGTCACTCGCTGCACCGGCAGGTGTTTCTGGCAACTTTGGTTCATTGTAGATATACATCTCACCTAATATCACGAGTGATACGAGGTGAGGATCTTGATACACAAGTGAGTCTTGAGGAGAGGCACCAGAAACCGCGCCCGCACTCTCGCCTCCAAGAGCCGCTCCAGCGAGCGGATCGGTCGGAGTCAATGCAGCTCCACCTTCGAAGCCAAGAGTACCTCCGCCACTGCCCCCCTCAATTCCCATAGGCATCGGAAATCCAGGGAAGCTTCCTCCCCCCAGACCACCTCCGAACCCACCGCCAGCGCCGCTCGACATTCCAAACGCCGGATTGAGAACAAACTGCTGCACACGCACAATTTCCACGGGGTATTGGGAATTCAACAGCTCCCTTACCAACTCCATCGCGTTCTGTTGCCGCACAATCACCTTGATACGGAATCCGCGAGTGCGAAATGCAGGCGTGTCTTGTATATACCTGCCCTCATTTGGGTTAGCCGCCGCACCCGGAGTAGCCGCGACCGCACCGGGCGCCGAGCCCCCCATCATGTCTGCACCACCCATCGTCGCCCCGCGAGTCGGAGTGACCTGATACTCTTCACCAACATTGAACTCGGCAGAAGTTACCGCAGTTGCTGCTGCACCTCCTATGCCACCTGGACCACCGCCTGGCGGCATCCCTCCGGGATATCCAGCAGGAGCACTACCAGGACCACCGGTCGACGCAGTCGTTGTCGACGCCTCGGTCGGCCCCAATCTCTTTCCGCCAAATAGTTCAACGACTTCAATCTGCTTCACGTTCGCGTCAGTAAGACTCGTCGCATAGGCATTCGTTCGTTGAACTGACTGCATGAGTTGTTCAAGCAGCCAGAAATCCTCGGACGAATTCCAGATCTCAGGCCAAGTCGGAGCAATCCCTCGCCAGGTCAATGCTGGAACTCGTGGCAATCGATTAATTGGAAAGTCGACAACTTTCGGACGATTGGGATCAGACATATCCTGTCGAGGAAATGGTATCTGCCAAATCCGAGCCAATTCACGGTCGTATGCATCGCGATAAAGGTCGGGAATTCTCTCTCGCTTGCTTCGATCCGAGATTTCTCCGCGATAGGGGCATTCACCCATGTATTTAGCGATCGATGCAGGCCACACCCGAGTCTTGACTTGGGCGTCCCACAAGACCTTTAGAGCAAGCTCATTGCGAATCTTACGGACATCGACAAGCTTTTGGGCCTGATTAAACCAATCGTCATTCGGTGCCCCCTGACCGGATGGAATACCGGACTTAAGAGAGGTGAGATCACTTACCCTCTTATCGATCTCCGCTTTGAGCTTACCACTTGCCATCCACCAACCAATTGGCGGAAGCAAGAGAACAACGACAAGAATAATCCAAAACCGATATATAATGAGAGGTCGCAGTTTATCCATCATAACCACCTATTCTTTAGAAGTGATTTATTTCAACATTAGTAAACTATTGCCCAATCGTTGGCTGGGGAACCGGCTGCGGCGTTACACCCGTTGCAGGGGCACCTGGCGGAACCGAATTTGGCGGAACTCCAGCCCCCCCTGATGCCCCGGACAGTCCATTGGATGTTCCAACTGGCGTCCCTGCGGCTGGCACCTGGCCACTTCCCGGTGCCCCCAATTCTCCAGTCCCGACACCACTGGGAGTCACTCCATTCGGGTCAGCAACAGGAGTCGCAACCACAGGAGCTTTTCGCTCTTTTACAGGAGTTGGCTTCCAAACAAACTGAATGTCAAAGACATGCTCTTCAATCTCGACCGGCTGGTTCGATGGTTTATTGCCGTCTGCCCCAGTACCGGGTCCAGTTGCCATGGGCATGGGAGTTATTTGTGGCATTGGGAATCCAACTCCGAGTGCCCCAGCCCCACCTTTGGGTGGCCCACCTGGATACCACATAGTTTTCCGATTGATGTGCACCCCAAGCAGTGCGTGCGAAACGCCGAGATGCCGAACGGGGACCATGCCACCTTCACTCAGTTCTGATTTGTGAAAATCCTTCTCCAGATTCTTGATGAAACCATCCCTCACCAATTGCCATGGATCTTCTTGTTCGAAGTAATGAGTGCCGCTCAGCGTAACCACGTAGCCCGGACCGGTCGGACCAGCTTTCTCTTCTTCTCTCAGATAGTCCTTAAACGTTGGCAACAGACCATCAAACCACTGTTTGGTGTCCGTATATTTTTTCATTGTCACACTACGAACGTAAAGAATCGGGAGCTTTCGAGGATCCCGAATGTCATTTTGATTCGTCGTAAGCCGAGGCAGGCACTCGTTGATTGTGCGGTAAAGCTCAGGCCAAAGTTCACGAGTATCAACATACGTGATAAGCGACTCACCAGCAACCACCAACTTCTGGTGCTCACCTTTCGCTCCATCGTACTTATCCTGACCACCTTTGACGGTACTCTTCAGATCGGCAACAGACTTTTCTTGAGTTCCAAATCTAGCTGTACTCACCGACTTGCTGACATTCGCATAACCAGCAGAAGAGGCCGCTAGACCAGCAAGCAACGACGCAGCAGTCACCAACGCCCAAGGTTTCTTTCGTCGAATACGCCGAGCACGTGCAATTTCCGGCGGCAATAATGTTGTATGAATCTTAGTGATGTTGAGTGTTTGCAATGCCAGGCCATAAGGCACCACAAAGGCCATGATGTTCTCTTGGAATACCGGCGCGCTAAGAACGGTATCACCAATCACGGCCCGGAACGTCTCGACGCGTTCTACTTCGTAATTCAGGTTTTGCTGCAAGAACTTTTGGAGCCCCGCTAGCTTGAAACCATTACCAACTCCAATGACTTTCGTGATCTGACAATCGCGATTTACGCTGGAGAAGTAACCAATCGAACGCTGAATTTCGGCGACATAATCGTTGAAGACTGGACGCAGCGCTTGAAAGACAGCACGCGGATCAGGAGATTTCGTAGCGTTGCATTTAAGATGCTCAGCTTTCGCAAACGTGAGCTTCATTTCCTTGAGCAAAGCTCTCGTGAAGTGGTTTCCACCAATCGGCACATTACGAATCCAAATCTTTTCTCCGTTCGTGACCAACAACGTCGTATTATCCGTTCCCATATCAAGAACGACGTGGAAGTCTTGGCTAGTCCCCTCATCGCTGCCGAGTCGGACACCAAAATGATCATAACATATAAAATTATACAACGCGAGAGGGGCAATCTGTACGAGTTCAACTTCGACCTTCGCTTCGTCAAATGGTCGTAGAGCATCGGCGACTTGCTCCTTCTTCATCGCAAACAGACCAACTTCAGCCCCGAGCATGAAACCGCTTTCAACGATTCCACCGCCGAGCGTCTGGAAGTCCCAAATCACGTCTTCGAGTGCGAAAGGGATCTGCTGTTTAGCCTCGTACTTTACGACGTCAGCAACCTTCTTCTCTTCGACCGGTGGCAATTGAATAAACCGTGCCAAAGCGGTACTTCCGGGAAGACTGATTGCAATCTGATCTCCACGGATGTCATTTCGAGACAGAAAAGTTTGCAGCGCTTGCTGAATTAACTCTTTGGGATTGGCATCCGGCTGACTCAGCAACTTCGCATGCGGGATGTAATCAAACGCAACCGCGAGAGCTTGCTTGGCGTTCTCAGCATATTTAAGCCGAATCGCCTTGAGGCCTGCTTGACCAATATCAATACCCCAGACGCCTCGATTTTCTGCCATGACAGCAAACTCCGATTGGTGGCTGAAGAGCCGAGAGATGAGAAGACGAGAGAAATGCGAATCGAACTGCAATTTATCAGCAAAACTACCACAAAACTCTATTGACGAACAATCGGATTGGAAACCTAACTGCAAGGCATCCAACTCGATCCGCCAAGAAACCGCCGCTGAGGTGTTTAGCGATTTGGTCGAAAACCCACCCGAACTCATTCGTTCTCGACGTAACACCCAAGTCGGCGGAACTTTTTAAGACTCATCAACGTCCCAAGAGCCAAACAACCTGGCAGACAACTAAGGTCGGTTGCGGTTTTTAGATCTCTAAAAACGCGGATTCACAAGAATCGCATCCGGGATCACCATGAGACGAGCAGCTATTTCCGAGAGTTCCAAAGATTTCTTGCAAAACCATAGAAATCCTAAATCACTCGTTTTTGGCTTGCGGGGCAGCGTAAGTGTGACAGATCAACATGGACTGCTCCGCTCTTTGAATAAATCGGGCCGCAAGCCCCAACTGCGAATCAGGCTGACTCCCAAACTCTTCGCAAAACTCAACGAATGCGACGGAGTTCCACTGCAGAGGTAGCCCCAGGACTCGGCTCCGGCATTCAGCCTCAAATGCCCCCGACTCCAAGAGAATCTTTTGAGCCGTAGCCGCCAACCGCTCGAATACTGGATGAGTACCGACCCGCCGCAACCAATACATTGAATTCGAATAATCGGGTTCTCGTCGATGCATAATCGCATGCCAGTAATCGCCGTTGCGATCCCGCCCTTCGCCTTCTACCTGCTGCGAACATTGATGGCTTTCATCCAAGAAATCATGCCATTGCAATAGTCCTGCTCTTAAAACGAGCAACTCAGTGGAATTGGCGTCACCATTAGCCAACACCTTTAGTGGCAAGTCTTGAATATGCTCGAGCAACCAGTTCCAATCACTTCTCGGCCGCTTTGGCACCAGCAGCGGAACACTTAATTGCGAGTAGGATAATAAGGCATCATCAGACTCGCAGTTCACCGCAAACAACGATTTAAATAGAGCATTCTTCGCACCGATTGAATTGATCCAGAATTCCCAAACAGGAAAAATCGAATGAGTGAGTCCCGCTCCATCAATCAACACGTCTCGACGAGCAAATACAACTCCGAATTGCTCAGGAGCAAACAACACACCAGTGAGTGGCAGTCCTAACCGAGATTCATGCCACGCCCATAATTCAGTGAGAGCCAGCGGCAAAAAGCCAACGGTGACGCGCCCGCTATGCAGAGAGAGTGAATCTCCAATCTTTAAATCCATAAGCGAGCCGTTGACAGCATTGATACATGAAATCGCTATCCATTCGGCAGAACTGTTGGCAATAAACGAACGCAATTGCGACAAATTAGAACATGAGCCTAAATGCTGAATGCCATTTGGGTGAACTTCGCCAATAAATAGCGGACGCATCCCCCCGACCTCACAGGCACTTTGTTTGGCCATAAAATGACATTTCCACAATCGAGAACAGACAACTTCACATGAGCGACATAGCCGAAACTTCAGCAAAAAGCAGAATCAAGGCAAACCGCAAAGCTTGCGAACGACCCACTCAACCGTCAGCAACAAAAAGAAAATCCACAGTGTCAACCAATGGTCAAACAAAGTCGTCTCGGATTGCTGAACCAAACTTGTACTCGGAGGTTGGATGAGTGCAGCAATCTCATGAATTTGATCAGGCAATACAACTCGGGACCGAGCAGCAGTCGCAATCTTGGTGAGCAGTTCACGATTCGCACTTAGGTCACTTAATTCACCAGTTTGTGGCTCTTGCACATATAGAGTTGTTTCTACAGGAGTCGTTCCGAGATCGACATCCTCTGCAATAATTCTCAGACGATACGTGCCGGATGCTAGCCCATTCAGACGAGCCTCAGCCGTAAATGGCTTTCCATCAACAAACACCAAAGGTTGCCGCGTGAGTGGCTTCCCCTTCTGTATTGTGTCGTCCTGAAAAACTTCCACAAACGCCTTCAGATCGGAGTGCTGCTCTAAGAATCGGGGATCCCAACGAGTCTGCACAACGGCGTCGGAACCGGCATTTTTTGGATTTTCTCGAAGGCTGAGCCGCACGATCGAGTTACCAGCCGAAGCTTTGTTTTCGGCAGCCCAACGAGCAAGTTGCCCCCAGAACCGGTGGTGATATTTGTCGCCTACTCGATGACGCCAACGCCAGGTGCTATCAAGCCCCAACCAAAGAATCTGCCCAAAGCCATAATACTGATGTACGGCCAGCGCATTTTTTCGTTCATCGTTTAGATTATCGGAAGCAGCCCAGCGTGCCGTCGCGAAGACGGTTGTTCCAGGCCGAGCTTCCCCCAAGATACCCCAAACATGCCCGGGCATTTGATTCCAAATATTACGATTCTCAACCGCGTCAGCAACAAGTTGAAACATCGTTTGCTTTTCGCCATCAGGCGTCAGCCTGAATCGAAGGCCTCGTTCAGCCGATGGAAGTTCTGCGGCCTGTTGAGCAAGGTCAACAAGTCTCAGTTCTCGCATGGGAAACATGCGGGCGAGTGACGGAGCCTTATGTTCCTTGGGAAAATGATTTTTCCCGGCCAAAAGAACGATCGAACCTCCATCTTCTCGCACGAAATCTTCGAGAATGTTCCAAGCGTCGTCACCGAATTGTTGCGGCGAGACATCGCCAATTATTACGAGATCATAATTTCCAAGAACTGAACGTTTTCGCTCAACAGGGTGCGGTCCTGGTTGCGGCGTAGGAATTCGGCGAGAGAAAAACGGCTCAGGTAAGACACCAATATAAGGCTGATTAAACACGACGGGAGTCAACTCTATCCGTTCATCTCGCTCATATGCGGCATGAATAAACCGGAACTCCCAGCGCGCCTCACCATCGACGAGCAAGACTCGCGATTTATCATCAACGACCTGAATCGAGAACTCGCGAGAATTGTTGCCATCTCGCGTCTCGTGCGGACGCACGTCAGTTCGCAGAGTGAAGCGATGATGCCCAATCTCTGTCGCCTTGAAGTTGAATTCGACTTCGGCAGATTGGGCGTTTTTTCCGGCCAGTTTCACACTTTTTGTCTCGTTTGTGCCGTCCGGCATTTCGAGAGCTACGTTGATAATTTCATGCTCAAAGCCATCCAGTGTCAGTCGCGCTTTGACAACCGAACTATCATCCTTAAAGACCACTTGTGGGGCATCAACGCTTACAATGGAAATATCGCGAGGCCGCTGTTCTGAGCCAATCATCACGGGGATAACAGGAATGCCCGCAGCACCAACTCTATCAGCAATTAACACAGGATCTCGATCACCGTTATGCCGACCATCAGTTATCAATACGACCCCGGTCAACTGAGCCGTGGAGTCTCCATTCCCGATATCCAAGGCTAACGCGAGATCTGATTGTTTGAGCCCAATTGCAGATGGTGGGGTTGTGATTGAATCCACTGCGACGCTCGGTTCAATGCTCTCTGACTGACTTCCAAAAATGCGAATATCAACGGCGCCGACATCAGCGAGTTCGGCCAATAAGGGTTTAGAGGTTTTTGCGAGAAAGCGTCGCACAAGCTCGTTACGCGGCAGACTTCGAACTTGCTCTAAAACCTGAGCTACTTCTTCGCTTCGAAGTTTCGTCAGTGCATCACGTTTCGAGTCGCTATTGGTTTCTCCATTTAACACCCATTGAGGCTCTACTCCGGCATCAAAAGCTTGCTGATAAGTATCAAGTCGCTCGTTGATTTGAGCGTTGCCGATCATCTCAACCGCCCGAGCCCAGCGTAGTAATTCAGACTTCGACGCATACCGGTCAGACGTCGTCATGCTCTCCGATACGTCGACCGCGACGACGATCCGTCCTGCTTTTGTCCGATCGAGCCGTGATGAGACAACCGGTTCCAAGAACGTCATGAACAGCACGGCTATCGTCGAAAGGCGTAAGCTCAGGAGAGTTAAGCCGACTCGCCGAGACACCAATCGACGTTCATAGCGCAAGAGAGTCACGATCAATGCAGCAGCGACCAGGCAACACGCCAGCGAGAACCAGAACCAGCCGGTGTTCGCGAACGCCTGAAAAAGGAAACTGCGTTGCATGAGTTTCACGTGCCTTGCGGGAACAAAGAAAGCACCGTTCTTCGCCGAGCGGCAATGTTTTTAGAGACAAGAATGAGGACTCAGACTGGGCTCATCTCGCGGCAATTGTTTCGCGAATCGGTTGTAAGATTTGCTCCATAACACATTGCTCCATCAGCTCGTCGCTCATCACCCGCAAGGCTCGAACGGTATCTTCAAACGTCGAATCGGGACCAAGACTACCGTATTGCCGCACCGTGAAGCAGACCGTCACATTTTCTTCGGGAAACTCTTGCCGCCGAACCTGATAAGCATTGGTTCGCGTTTCAACCTGCCACCTCGCATGTCGACGGCAGGACTCTTCGAGCGCCAGAGTTACAACAGGCTCAAAGTTGATGACCTGCGCTCCAGGAATCTTCGCAAAGCTAGCCAAGCTCGTAGGCACACCTAACGCGTCAGCCACAAGCTGGTCATGATTGCCACGATAGAGGTAGTCAAAGCCGTAAACGTAATCGAGAGCTTCGCAATCCAGCTTACTGACCGAAAGCATGAACGGGATTAAGTCGAGCACGAGTTCGTGCTGCCCGATCGCTTCATCAATGCTGGGAGGATTGAGAAAGCCTCTGCAAATGCGACGAGGTTCCAAAGAGACCCAGCGCTTCGAACCGTCTTCTTTATCCTGCTCAAGCACGAAGTCTCCGTTCTCTCGCGTGAAGAAGTTGCGCATCGAAGGATAGGTCTTCTGCACGCGTTCGAAGAAACTCAGAATCGTCTCTCGATCCGCAGGCAGAGCCATTTCGGTATTGAGATGCATGTTGCAATAAAAGTCGTCGGCCAGCGTTGAATACGGCTGCATCACACACCTCGGCAGAAATTGAAGAGGAGACTTCGATCTCTTAGCGACGAATACGGCTGCAGGTCAGCGAAACTGACCTGTCTACAAGAGCGAATCGACTTAGGCTTCCGTCATTTCAACTGAAGCCAAGCATCACGCCTTCGATCTGAGATACTCAGCCTAATTGTCGAATCCGTCTCCTCGTTATAACTCTACGATTTTGAGCGTCGGTTGAGTCTAGGACCGCTCAAAAACACGGTCAAAGACGCGACGAACGCAGATGCTCTCCCAAACAAACAGGCTCATTAATGTCTTCGCGATTTGCACTCTCTGTCGTCACAAACATCGAGCTTCCCTTCGAGGTTTCTACATTCGAGACGGCGTTCGGTTGGTTCGGACTTCTTGGTCAGGCGGGGCGTCTATTGGGCATCCGCATCGGCCATCTTCGTCGAAGCGATGTCGTGCCTGCATTTGGTAAGAGCTACGAGTTAACCACGTCTGAGATGATCGAACGCGATTGGCAGCCGAACTTGGCGACTCGACTTCAAGAGTACTGCAGCGGTGCCGTTGACGACTTCGCCGATGTCGAGATCTTCTACTTTCGCAAGCTGCCTCCATTTCGAAGCGAAGTCATCAAGGCCACTCGACGCATTCCATCGGGACGAACGGTGTCGTACTTGGAGTTAGCTGCACGAGCTGGTTCTCCAAAAGCTGCTCGCGCTGTTGGCAATTCCATGGCCACGAATCTGTTTCCGATCATTGTGCCTTGCCATCGAGTCGTTGGCAGCGGAGGCCATCTCGGAGGATTCACAGCTCCTGGCGGCTTAAATTTGAAACAACGACTGCTCGCTATGGAGTCCCGATGAAGTCACCGATCGATGCCTCGATCGAGCACGGGCTAAGCTCTGAACCATGCCTTCGCAAGGTCGATTCCGAATCGTTTGGCAACATCGCTGAGCTTCCAAGAATCGTGCGACGCCAACTTTCGAAGCCCTCGAATTCGTCCCTAGACTCCGCCGAAATTCGTTGGCATCGAGCGTGAGTTTGGCCTCGGTGCATAGTCGTCAGTCGAATGTCGCGGTCCAGGGATGTAAAGCGACTTCTTGCCCTCCAGGAGTCGGCAGGGTTGATCTATGAGTGTGGGATTTGTTCGACCGAACGTGTCCGAGTTGCAATTGCATGTCTTCGAGCGTTCGGTCCATCCAGAGCTGTTCGAGATCTTCGCCGCAGGAATCGTTCAGCAGCCAAAATTCTTGGCAAGGTTTCAGATCTGCGACGAAGGACACACGGTCGAGTTTCGGACGCCGTCCGGCATTTTGACAGAGGTCGTCGCGGCGAAAGGTCACACGTTGCCAGAACGCTTTGAAGTCTTTCAGCGTCGAGTCAAAGGCTCTCGCGACGAATCGCTGAGGTGCCAAAACGGACTCGCCTATAGCACGAGTTTTCAAAGCGAGAGACTCAGCCCCGAAGCGTTCCTCGCCTTGCATGATGAACTCCTGCAAGACTGCGAGAAGGCACCTTTGTCCTACATCTTCCCGCCTGCCAATCGACTCGCTCCAGCAGCGTTGAGTTACCTGCAAGTCGACGTCTGGCCGAACAGCATTCTGGTCCACACATGCCACACCTTCCCAGCCGACTGCGCGATCGTGAAGACGCAGTCTCTCTTTGAGGTTTGAGCCAGAGCCGTCGAAGGCCACTCATCAGCGTGCCACAGCAGGCGGCGCGATCGTCTGACAAATCAATCACTGAGTTAGGCCATCCAAAGCAAAGGGACGTTGCGGTGCGGACAGTATCCACCCACAACGTCCCTTTGGTATTATTCAGCGATCAACATCAGCACGACGCCGCAATCACGGCATCTTGCAAGACAAACCGCCAGCAGAGGGCACGTAGGTGTGCCTGACGTAGTCCATAACTTGGCGGTCTGCATTGAAACGCCAACCGAGAGTACGAATCGATCGCTTCATGCGGTTGATCCATTCCAACGGCAGATCGTCGGCATCGCGGTCGTAGTACAAGGGGATGACTTCGTTCCGCAGCACGTTTCGCAAGTACTCGGCATCACGATCGTCTTGAATGTCGGAGTTCACGTGCGTCCGTCCTGAGCCAATCGCAAAGCCATTCTTGCCGTCGAAGGCTTCGGCCCACCAACCATCCAAGATCGAGCAATTCAAACCACCATTAAGAATGACTTTCTGGCCGCTGGTACCGGATGCTTCCAACGGTCGACGCGGGTTATTCAACCAAACATCAACGCCTTGAACCAAGTGCCGTCCAAGGTTGATGTCGTAGTCTTCCAGCAGAACGATGCGGCCCTTAAACGGCTCTTGCTGAGTGATGCGATGAATGCGTTGCAGGATCGCTTTGCCGTGATCGTCAGCCGGGTGCGACTTACCAGCGAAGACGAATTGCACGGGCTGCTTCGTGTTAGTGATCAACTCAGCCAGCACATCGAGGTCCCGCAACAGCAAGTCAGCTCGCTTGTAAGGTGCAAAGCGACGTGCGAAACCAACAAGCAACGCAAACGGATCGAGCACCTTGCTAAGCGCATCGATCTCATCCTGCGAAGCTCCGTACCGTTTGGCTTGCTTCACCAAGCGACTTCGCGCGTAGACGATTAAGCGATGCTTTTGAGTCTGGTGAGTTTCCCACAGCTCAGAAGGAATGATGTTCTTCACGCCAGCCCAAGTATCTGGCTCACCACTGCGAGTGTACCACTTCTCGGGCAGCACTCGATCGTAGATTGATCGCATCTGAGGCGCGAGCCACGTTCCCATATGCACGCCGTTGGTGATGTGCCCAATCGGCAACTCGTCTTCCGACTGCCACGGCCACAAGCTCGCCCACATGCGACGCGAGACCACGCCGTGCAAACTGGAAACGGCGTTCGCATGCCGACTCAGTTTGAACGCCAAGACCGTCATAGTGAATGGCTCGCCGTGGTCTTGAGGATTCACACGCCCCAGGCCCATAAGCCCGTCGTAGTTGAGTCCTAATTGGTCGCCCAACGGACCAACGTGCTCGTTGATGAGATCACCACCGAAGCGGTCATGACCGGCAGGAACCGGCGTGTGAGTGGTGAAGACGCTCATGGCAGCCGTCTCTCGCAGCGCGTCGTTAAACGACATGCCATCATCGTGCATCTTCTGGCGAATGACATCGAGAGCCGCGAACGCCGAGTGGCCTTCGTTTAAGTGAATCACGCTCGGCTCAATTCCCAGCTTGGCGAGTGCTCGCACGCCGCCAATACCCAGCACAATTTCTTGACGAATACGAGTGCGATGATCGCCGCCATACAATCGCGAAGTCAGGTTTCGAATCTCGTCCGAGTTCTTCTCCACGTTGGTGTCGAGCAGATACAGCGGAATGCGTCCGACTTGAATATGCCACACGCGAGCGAAGATCGCTCCCCAACGAGTTTCAACACTGATCTCAACCTGCTGGCCACTCTTGTCACACGCCGGCTTGATGGGGAGTTCGCTAATGACGTTCTCGTTGTAGATTTCCTTCTGCCAGCCATTGTCGTCGATGTTTTGAGAAAAGTACCCCTCTCGATAGAAGAGCCCCACACCCACCAGCGGAATACCCAAGTCCGACGAACTCTTGAGATGGTCACCCGCCAACACGCCTAGACCACCAGAGTAAATCGGCAACGACTCGTGAATCCCGAATTCAGCCGAGAAGTAAGCCACGGGTTTGAAGGCGAGCAGGTCTGCATGCGTTTGCCCCCACGTCTCCGCCGACTCCATGTACTTATTCCAACGTCGGTAAGCAGCATGGATTCGCGAGTGCAAAGCCATTTCGGTTGCTCGTTGCTCAAGCCGCTCTTCGGTGTACTCCTTCAAAAGCACTACCGGGTTATGCATCAACTCTGACCAGCGAGTGGGTTCAAGTTGCCGGAAGATTTCTGACACTTCCGGCTGCCAGCTCCACCATAAGTTGCTACTAAGTTCGGACAACTTGCGATGCAGCGATTTCTGCTCTGCCATGTGGCACGTCCTTGCCAATTTCGTATGAGAGATTGAGGTCGCGGGTGCCTCTCGTGGGGCGACCATTGAGCCATAATGACCGCCGAGACTCCTTAACCCGCGAAATCGGGCGTCAGTATAGCCAGCCGCTCTGTGACGAAAACTCGAAATCCCCACGTCCAATTAGATCGATCACGACCAATAGAAGCCAATCCGGTACATTGCTCGAACTACGTGATTTAGAGACTGTTTCAAAATCGATGGCCAGGACGTTTATCATCAAGACATAAAGTCGTGAAATCTCGTTGATGAGCACTCGACAACTCCAATGAGACCAACTCGTTGGTGCTTACAAGCCACACGCAACCGTCGCGGTGGCACTCGGAAGGATCTAAGGCATGGGCAACTGGCTGCACAAAGCGTTGGGACGCGAGGAATCGTCTTCCGAACGACCGATCCCTGTGCCATTCGAAATGAAATGCCTGTGTGGTCAATCATTGACGGGCATGCGACAAGAACGAGCTCGCCGTTTGATCTGCTCGGAGTGCGGCCGCGCTCAATTCGTCTTACCGGTTAATCGTTATCCCGTATCGGAATGGAAGTACTTCGCGGGCGAGGAGTTTGAAGAAGCACTAGATTCGACCGACGAAATGGACGAATTGGACGGCAAAGTCGCGCTGGCTGATTCATCGCCATCGATGCGAAAGCCACGAGTCGCAAGTCGAAAGCCGAAACGCCCAACTCATTCCGATGACGGTTTGAGAATTGTTGAAGATGACGACGATGAGCCCACACCCCAACGACCCCAGCCACGACGGCGAGCAGTGAGATTAGACTCGATTGAAGTCGCAACACCGGACCGACCCGGCTCGCGTGGAAAAGTTCTGACACTGATGGCGGTCTTAAGCGTCCTCGTCATCGGAGCTGTCGGTTGGATGCTTCGCCAGCATCGGCGCGAGTCCGCAGAGATTCGATACAAGCAAGCTTCCGACTCGGGACATCTCGCTTTCGAACAAGGTGACTTTGGCAAAGCTCGAAGCGAATTCGATGAAGCGTTGATAGCCGCAGAGATCCTTGGGCTCTCTTCAGCGCAGCGCGATCACATCCGCATTCGCCAGTTGCATACATTGTCGATCTTACGATTGGTCGATCTCGACTTGTTCGAACTTCTGGAACTGCCAGCCTCAGAGATCTCAGGTCGCTGGGTCATCATTCACGCTCCCGTTGTGACCCATGCAATCTCGACCGATTCAAAATCCAGCATCGAATGGGATCTGTTTGGAGCTAAGAAGCCGGTCCGATTACGTGGACTCGATGCCGTGGCCGAGCAAGCCAAGAAAGGTGGACTGACCGAAGTTCTCATTGCAGCACAGATCGAAAAGATCGAGCTCGCGGATCAAGGCTCAGCATTTCTCGTCAGCATTCAGAGGGACTCGGTTTTCTTGTGGCAAGAGTTTGAAACGTTGAAACGATTGGGCCTCTTCCCAATCAGCGACGAAGAGACCACTCACTTCTATCGCCAGTTGATTGAACGCCAAGTGGCCGCAGGTCGCGAAAACACCGCAGTCGCAGAGGCCACTTCGCCGAAAGTGGGGACTCCATGAATTGGAAGCTACACATTCGCTGTGCCCTGCTGCTGGTCATCACGTTAGCAAGTGCAACGCTCGCCCAAGCCAGCGGCGAGACTGTCGAAGACTTCCTCAAGCTCAAGTCGAAATGGGACGAGCTGATCGGCTCGAAGTTCCTCATTCAAGGTCGAGTGGCTGGCACTACCGACAATGTCTTGGGCTTGCAGGGTTGTTCGTTGGAGTTCCGCGCGAAAGAGAAACTGCCTCGGTTCGACGTGAAGAAAGATGTCATTGAAGTTGCCGGCGAACTGGCTCGCGACGACCGAACGGGAGCGATCTATTTCAAGCTCGCGTCTTACAAGAAGCTCGATTCGGATGATCGAATCTTCGAACGGCGGCGCGTCGAGCTTAATCGCTTGAGTTCTCAACCGTGGTACGAGTTGGGGGATTGGGCCGTTAGTCGCGGCACGTTCTACAAGGACACCGAGCTCGTCCAAAAAGGCAAGCAGTGCTATGACGAAGCGTTGCGCATCGAACGTGCAACCATGAAGGAACGCACCATCGAGGCACTGCAGGAACTTGGTCGCAAGTCTGTTGAGCTAACGGGCAAAGATACGCTGAAGCAGCAGCTCACACATGAGGCGGCGCATCTGCGTTGGTCCGAAGCGATGAAGAGCCGAGCAACAGCAGATGAGCTTTATGGCTTAGCAATGAACTTGGCCCGAGATTGGCCTGGTAGCAATCAACCGCTCGTCGCTGCCGATCAACCCTTGCGAACCGAATACCTTCAATCACCAGTCGACTGCTTCGATAAGACCATTAGCAATCCACAACTCAGCAACGAACAGCGAGAAGCTCGATGCCGCAAGATCTATCGCGTCATGTTTTCTGAGTTGGTGCTGGAAAGCCTCAAGCATCGAATGAAGAAAGATGGTTCGAACGGCAAATCGGTTGCTGCTGAATTGCTGCGAGTGTTGCCAGAGTACAGTGACCTCGCGGTGGGCTACCGAGACGCTGAATACGCCTCGCGATTGGTGGCTGTGGACAAGATGTCTTTCACTGAGATGTCTGCCTTGCGAAAGGAACTTGCGGAACTGGGACGTACCGAAGATTCGAAAGACTTGCTCGTTCGGTGGTTTACCAAACGCGAGGAAGTTCTGAAGAAGCAAGACGCTGCCGGGCTCGTTGAATTAGCCGCGCTGTACCACGTCGGCTACGAGGGCCCCCGAGATCGCAGGCGCATCATCATCGACTTGTTGATGGAAGCTGAACGACAACGCCCCGGCATCGAAGAAGCTAAGACCTTGTTCGCCGCATATGGCTATCGCCAGTACGAAGGTCGCTGGATGACCGAGCAAGAAATCAGTGCCATTGAAAACTCGCCCACGGCTATCGCCATGCGCGAAGGCCGCGTCATCCCTGGCATGACTCGGCAGCAAGTCCGCAAGACACTCGGGGCGCCGACTCATGTGACTAAGCTGCTCAGCAGCAAGCACGTCACCGAATACTGGGTTTATCGCGAGTCGAGGTTCAGCGTGAAGCTTTCGCGAACGACTTCGCAGTCCGAACCGATCGTCATGACCATCGAAGAACTGCCCGGACAATAGGAACTCACCTGTCAGATGCGGGCGATCGTCACGACGTCTCGATGATGCGACGGCCTGCGATTCACGACTATCGAGCAGCATCGCGCGACCTCTCCGCAGCGTCGCCCAACCAACATCAGAATTCGTCTCGGATCAGGCCCGCGAGCGATATCCTGATACGGTTGCCGCTCTCGTTATGAGCTATTCACAGGAGTTCTTGTTGCATGTCGCTGGCTGATCTCGATGCGTCGTCGATGTCCTCGTCAGAGTTTGTGATCGTCGATCACGAACGGCTGGCTGACATTGACCGCAAGCAGAAGCTGATGGGCGACTTCATCATCGAGCGTGGCTTAGATGGAATCATTCTGACACGTCCGTCGAACTTCGCATGGTTCACATCCGGCGGTGACTCGACGCGCGGCAGTTGGTACGACGTTACGGCGGCACTGTTTCTCAATAAGGACGCCCGAGTCGCACTGACTCGTAAAGCCGATTCAGCGCAACTCTTCGATCGCGAGATTCCGCGACTCGGCTTTCAACTCAAAGAACGAGCATGGCAAGAACCTCGGCACATTCTGCTCAGCGATTTGTGTCGCGGTCGCCGGATCGGATGCGACCAAGCGTTTGAGAACTGCGAAGACATTTCCATCCCGTTGACTGGGATGAGACTGCCGTTGGCGAAGGTCGAGATTCATCGGCTGCGAGAACTCGGAGCCCTCGTCGCGCATGCCGTGGAAGCAACCGCGCGAACTTGTCAGAAAGGCGATACGGAATCCGAGATCGCGGGCCAAGTCGCGCATCGCTTGCTCCGTCACGACATTCAACCGGTCAGACTGCAAGTGCTTGCTGATGGTCACGGCCAGGCGTATCGCCATTGGAGTCACAGCCAAAAGTCGTTGCGAGGTTACGCCACCATTTCTGCAGTTGGTCGCAGGCACGGTTTGCATGTGGGCGTGTCTCGAACCGTCACCTTTGGAGAACCTCCAAAGTCGGTGCGCGACGCGCATCTCGCCTGCTTGTTAGTGCAAGCCACGAGCATGTTCTTCTCGCAAGCTGACCGCGACGTCGCCCAAGTTTGGCAACGCGCTCAACGCATCTATGAAAAGTTCGGGCACGGCGAAGAATGGCATCTGGCCGATCAAGGCAGTGTTATCGGCTACGAGATCAGCGAGACACCGATCGTTCCCAAGAACGGCTATCGGCTCAGCCCCGGCACTCCCGTCTTGTGGCATCCGTCGATCCGTTCGGCCTTCACGATGGACACCATCCTGGTGCAAGAAGAAGGCTTCGAATTGCTGACTCCGATGCAGAATTGGCCGACGATCGACATCGATGTGAAGCAGGTGCCAATCCCTCGCCCCGACATGTTGCTCAGACCGTAGGCACGCTGTTGCTCCCTACGAGAAATGTCCGCCCCAAGTCGACATCCCCTGAAGTTCATTCATGGTGGTGCCAGTTTTATCCGGCTCGGTCAAACATTTGAGCATTCCTGCGGAGACAGGGATTCGTTGGCCAGCACACACAATTCTCAGCGTTCATCAACTTCGCGATCGTTGAAATCACGTCAGCAAAGCGACGAGGTCGCTGGCGAGTGGCTCGATGGATGACTAAATCGGCGTCGTTCTGCGAACTGACTGGCATCAGTTCCCGAGTTCCACGCCTTTCACCTTTTCATCCGAAGCACTGACCGTGACCGATAACTCATCGCAGCCTTCGCTCATCAAGACTTTGGCCCGCCGCTTCCGTTCTGAGATTAGCCTTTTCATCGCTCTGATTGCCGTTGTGGTCGGGACGATGGCGATGGATCGGTCGCAGTCCTACGCGAAGAAGCCGGTCGAAAACGCGGCCGAGATTCTGCGGCAGTCGTCCATCTTGGGAGTCGTCGCGTTAGGGGCGACGATCGTGATCATCTCCGGCGGCATCGACTTGTCGGCGGGGTCGGTGATGGCCTTCAGCGGAGTGATCTGCTGCTCGATCATCCTCCGACTAGCTCCACAAAACGCGCGCGGCATGCCGCTGACCGAGGACATTTCTATCTGGATCGCGCTGGCCGGTGTCGCCGGCACGCTGGTCGTTGCGGTCCTAGTCGGGACGTTTCATGCGTGGCTGATCACGGTCGTGAAACTGCCGCCATTCGTGGCGACCTTGGCATCGCTCGTCGGCTTGAGAAGCCTGGGCCGAGTTATCGTGCAGGACGTTAACTCGGCCATCACGGGCGACTCAAACACGCAGATGTATGTAAAGGGAGCCGTCTTCCGAGCCCTCGGGCAAACCGTGGGAGTACCGCTGGTTACATTCCTCGTGCTGAGCGTGGTGTGTTGGATCTTACTCACCAAGACTGTAGTCGGGCGGCACTTGCTGGCGATGGGCGGCAACGAACAAGCGGCTCGACTAAGTGGCATTCGCACGGATCGACTGAAGTGGTTGGCCTATTGCGTGGGAGCCGTCACCGCGTCGATCGGCGGCATCATGTATTCGGCCAACGTCGGGCAAGCGAACCCTGCCACGGACGCCGTTGGCTTCGAGTTGAATGCCATTGCCGCAGCGGTTGTTGGTGGCTGCAGTCTGTCGGGAGGCATCGGCACGATCTCTGGCACGATGCTCGGAGCACTCTTCTTGAGGACCGTCATGGACTCCGTCGCGAAGACGGTGAAGTCGAAGCCCGATGACTTTCAGGGGCTCATTGTCGGCATTCTGGTGGTGTTGGCCGTCACGTTGAATGAGCAAAGCGGTAGTCGAACTTTCCAGCGGCGGTACTTCCCCGGCGGGCTCGGCATTTTCAGCTGGCTGATCTTGTCGTTGTTAGCCGGAGTCATTTCGGGAGCGATGTCGACCACTCATAAACTTGCGACCGGAGCCACCGTCGGAGCACTGGTCGCCATCGTGTTGGGAATCAAAGTCGTGCGAGAACGGCGCAGCACCACTGGCAAGGGATCGCCATGATCGAGCTGTGTAGCCAGCATTACAGACGCTTCACCGGCACATTACTCGGCCTGCTGGGAGCGTTGGCTGTCAGCGACTCAATCGGTCTGGCGGATGAAGTCGTGGTGCATGGCTCGACCTCGACCAGTCGCATCACCATCAACTGCGAGGTGCTCGATTACACGGGCAAGAAACTGGTCATCAAAACGGCGGCCAATAAGAACGAGCAGACATACTCCGCAGCAGATGTTGTCTCGGTCCGCACCATGCACACCGACGCACACGAGTCTGGCCTCAAGGCACTTGCAGCGGGCGATACCGACGCCGCTGAAGCCGCCTTTGATCGCGCCGTCAACCAAGAGCTACGCACCTGGGTCCGACGCGAATTACTGGCACTCCAAATCCGTTGCTCGCTGCGACGAGCCGATTGGGTCGCAGCCGGTCAACGCTTCAGTCGCCTCTATCAAAGCGATCCCGACACGCGGCATGTCGACTTACTGCCGTTGAATTGGTCGCCACGTCCAATCGATACTGCAGCGGCGCGCGGACAGGCCGCAGTTTGGTTACGAGATAAACAACAACCGCTGACGCAACTGCTCGCCGCAAGCTGGCTGTGTTTTGAAGCCAAGTACGACGCCGAGTGCGAGCAAGCGTGGCCGTCTTTGGTGAGGCTGCCCGACGAGCGACTGCGAACGCTGGCTCAATGGCAAAGCTATCGACGCCGAGCCGCTGTCGAAGGCATTGAAGACACCGAGATCGCTCGCTGGGAAAGTCGTGTCACCAAACTAGAACCGCCCTTGCGAGCCGGTCCGTACTTCATGCTCGGGCTCGCCTTCGAACGACGGCACGAATTCGACCTCGCCGCCGCCGCGTTTCTGCGTCTGCCGTTCGCTCATCCCACCGACCACCCCATCACCGCCGATGCCCTGTTCAACGCCAGCGTATGCATCGAGAGAACCGGACTGAGCACCGAAGCCGCATCGCTCCGCCAAGAACTGATCACCAAGTACCGCCACACCACCGCCGCCATCAAAGCCGAAGAGGGATTGAGGAAACGCTGACGAATCAGTTATCTGTGGCCCAATCGTTCCAGCGACTCCGCATTGAAAAGATGCCACAAGCGAGACTGGTCGTCGCCAAACTCACCGGGAGTGTTTCATGCCACTGATCGTTGAAACTGTCCTCGAATCGTTGTCGCGCGAGATCGCTGAATTGGCCATACAGCTCGGCGTGACTGAGTACCTCTCGCCAGTGCTCGCAATGAGCCATGCAGTCTTCCCAACGGCTGAATTGGAATTAGAGCGACATGACGATCCAGAGATTCCAGGCGAGTCCTGCATCGTTGTTATCGTCCATCACGCCGAAGAGTCGGTCGAAAAGCTTTGCGAGCGCAACGGGGAATGGCACCGCCGCATCGGGGGTTGCTGCCCCATGCCGTACCGCAGCAATTTCGCGATGCTGACTCGAGGGCGAACATGATTCGTCCCAACGATCTGCAACAGCTTGCCGAAACGCTGAGCGGCATGTCTCGTGAAGTGGAATGGAGAGCCGCAGTAGGTCGAGCTACTACGCCGCATTTCATGCAGCTCGATCGATGCTCTACTCGATGGGTTTCACAATCCCGAAAGCCGAACTCGTTCACGCCTATCTGTGGCGACGTCTATTGAGTTGCACGGGAACCAAAGTCGCCGCTGCTGGTTCCCATCTGCGTTCCCTGCGAATGATTCGAAACGTCGCGGACTACGAACCTAACTCACAGTTCATTCAATCAGATGCAATCGCGGCGGTAAGCCAAGGGCAAGAAGTTATCACGCTCATCGAGTCACTAAGCCCTGCCGAATTCGACTCCGCTCGCGAGATGATTCGCACTTACGAACGCGATGTGCTTCGTGAGCCGACTTGGCGCGGCCGACCTCGATAGCTCCTGTCAGCGCCGAGTGTGGACGGCAACAACTTCACCCAGACTATGGAAAAGTTGCTACTCGATTGTTTCCGACTCGCCGCCAGAGCGAGTGCCGACGGCTCTCCAGACGTTGAGATTGATGTTGCTGTTGACGGTCTTCACCGAACCGTCGGCCATGACCGCGTGAACGAGTCCGGTGTGATGGCTTCGCGAAGTCGCCGACGTGTAGCTCGCCAACGTCGTGCTGCTGCCTTCTTGGCGTGCGGAGTAGTCGACATCGAATGTGACTCCCGACCAGTTGTAAGTCACATACGTGTTGGGACTCATGACAGTCGTGAAGCCGCTGTGATGCGAGTGACCGTTGGCCCATTCGGTATGCGCCGAACCGTCCTTCGTCGCAGGAAAGATGCGATCATGAACTCCGGTGGCCGCCAAGGCAGCCACGTCGGCTGGCGTTTGAGGAACAGCCGTTGAAGGTGGCACGCTGTTGCGAGTGTAGGCCGTCCAAGCATGGACTTCGGACGCTAACAATGTGTTGCTGACGCCGTCTGTAATCCCACCGATCTTGATCGAGCTATTCGGGAAGAAGAGCCCATCTCCACCCGCGCCGGTGACAGGGTCGTAGACGAACCACGAACCAAAGTTGAAACCGTAGGTCGTCGGATAGAGGAAGATGCCGTTCGTTCCCGTGTTGCGTTGCAGATCTCCCTTGGGATCAGTCGGGCAGACATAGCCGGGAACTCGGAAGCCGCTGATGATGGGGAAGTTGCCCCACGCCTGACCGAGGTCGATCTGATCGAAGAAGTTCTGCTGTTCCAGATACGGCATCAGTCGCCCATGCACAGACCAACTGGAGTTGCTCGTTAACGTGGGCTTGATGCACATGCTCGGCGGCAAGCAACCCACGGTCGATTCGTAGTTCGCAATCGCCAGACCGATCTGCTTCAAGTTGTTGCGACACGACGAACGTCGCGCTGCCTCGCGAGCTTGCTGCACCGCAGGCAACAACAGAGCAACCAACACAGCAATGATCGCGATAACAACCAGTAACTCGATAAGAGTGAAACCCAATCGGGTACGGCGATGACTCATGATCGACCTCTTGAACGGCATGTGAAGTAGTCAACGGGTCGCAGTGTGTCGATCGAGGCGACTCAACTCAGCCATCTGAGCGATCAAGATTTGTGCAACACTGGCCAACGTCTGACCGGCACCTCGCTAGCTGACTGAGCAAGGTCAGTCGGCGGTCGTGAGCCTAAGCCTTGGGCGCAGCGTCGCGATCTTCTGGCAACGGCGGCTCACCCGCAGATGCTCCGGCGGCTGGCGTGGCCTCTGCCGTTTGAGCTTCGGGCTTGGCACTCCTGAGGTTCTCTCCCAGGTTCAAGCGCCACAGCTTGTCCTTTTGCAAGAACAAGACTGAGTCCTTTGAGATCGTCTTCACCACAGCATCAAAGCCCGCGTACTTCAGCGGCTTCCCTTCCCTCAGCAACAACGTGCGATTGTTCGCGCGGTCATGAAGGAACGCATGCCGCTCGCTATCGGCCGCAACGAAACCCGTCAGGAACGTGAAGACGGCGGTGTCATCTTGAATGGTCACCGACAGCGGCAAAGTCGCCGTCTGCGGCGGCGTGCCCGCATCTGTGACAGCCACAGTCAGCGTCACACTGCCAGGCTGAGACGTCATCGGCGGAGTGAACGAGATCTCGCCGGTTTTCTCGTTGATGGTCGCGCCTTCGGGCTTCGGGTCGTTCAGCTTAAAGGTCAACTGGTCGACGGGAGTCTCGGCATCCGTAGCCGCAACTTTGATGGTCAGCGGCTGCCCTAACGTCGCCACCAAATCGCCCGGTGGAGTCACCTTCGGAGGCACATTCACGTCCTTCAAAGTCAATTCGAACTCGGACGTCAGCGGCTCTTTCAAACCCGGAGCCGTTGCCTTCAACTTGACCTTGAACGAGCCCGGCTTGGCCTCTGCCGTCGGCTTCCACGTCAACTTGCCGTCGGCCAACGTCATGCCTTCAGGCAATTCGGAAACGGCCTCGTACTGAGGCTTTCCGCCACGAGCATCGAAGCCACTGGCCTTTGGCTCGGCAGTCAGACTGCCACCTCGAATAACGCTCTTGTCACCCACGAGTTCGAAGCGAGGTCGATAAGGAATCGGCTTCGCAAAAGGATTGAGCTTGATGAGCGATTCATAATCGTCCCGAGTCTTCTTCGCGTAATCGGGATGCACCGGAGACAGTTCCACAACCGTCCCCGACTTCAACACCAGACTCTGCTTCGGAGCTCGTTCAATCTTCCAGACATTGTTCGTCGATCCCACCACGTTGACGTACTGATCCCCAATTCGAATCTCGAACGGCGTCTTCTCGGGAAAGCCTTTAACACTGCCGACAGTGATCTCGGTCGCGTCGTCTTTCACGTCTTCCGAGAGAGTGGTTCTCGAAAACAACGTCGCGCCTTTGGCCGGGGCATCTCGCAATGACAAGGCCTCAATGGTCAACGTAATCGCCAATCGCGGCTGGCTGCTGCTGTCCTGAGCCTCAACATTCAACGCCGTGATTTGGTGCAAGACGTTGGCTCGATAGAAGCGAAACAGCAGCTCGCGCAATTGCTCGACCGTGCCTTCGCCCGTCACCTTCACTCGCACAACCACATTCGAGTTATCGCGAGCCGGGGTGATGCGTTCGGGAGTGACCTGCGAGCGATTCAGTTTGACGACCACTTCGGCCAGGTCTGACAGCCATTGCTGATAGGCCAACGCTCCTTGAGAAGCATTCGACGACAGACTTCGCTCTTTGAACGCGACCATCTTCCGCAGCTTGGCATTGGCTTCATCGAAACGATCGGTCTCGGCCTGCAAGCGACGAGTCGCCAACGTCAGCTTCTTTTGCTCATCAACGATTGGTCCGCTGAGCAAACTCCAGATCCAAGGGATCACCACCAAGACGGCGAACGCGCCACCCAAAGCACCGCCCAATGTTTTCTCACGCTTAGTCATGTGACTTCCGAATGGCAGTTAAATCAAGTCTGACAGGAAACGAGAAGCAAGGTCGTCGCGACGAATTACGGACCGCACTCAACCATAAGTCAGGTTTTGTGTCGCGTCTGAGCAACTTGGTTACGAAGCAACACGGCAGACACTAAGGATGGCGCAACATCACAAGCAACGCCGCCGCCAATCCGCGAGGCGAGCAGGACAAACTCCAGCACCAGTCTCAAGGACATCCCGATTTGGCAGTTGAGCCAACATCCGCATCGCCGTGATTGGCCCTCTTCGAATACAGAGCCCTGCGACATTCGATGAATCGAGTTGATCGCCGAGAAGCCACAATCGCCGAACTGCCATCATTCCGTCACTTGCTCTGACGTTCGCGATGGCTTCCACTCGCCGATCATTCGCAGCCTTGCCAGACAGGAGGTCGCTTCGTGAATCGTCCGAGGAAAATACGTTGGTTGAGCGATGCCAATTGTCACATCGTGCTGACTGTGGCCATCGCGCTGTGGCTACGAACGATCGAAGCGCCGGCGAACGATCTCCCTGAATTAAAAGCAGCACTCGAATCAATCACCGTCGAGGAGCTCAAGAAGCACGTCGAGCTTCTCGCCAGTGACACGCTGCAAGGTCGCGAAGCTGGGACTGTCGGCAATCATGCAGCGGGGACTTATCTGGTCACCGAACTCAAGAAGTCGGCCCTCAAGCCAGCCGGAGATGGCGGCGAGTGGTTTCAGTACTTCAACGGCAACATGCGTAACATTCTCGGAGTGCTGCCGGGATCGGACGACTCCTTGAAAGACGAATGGCTGCTGGTCGGCGGTCATTACGACCATGTGGGCTTCGGAGCTCCCAACAATAGTCGCGGGCCGATTGGGTACGTTCACAACGGGGCCGACGACAATGCTAGCGGCACCACCGCCTTACTGGAAGTTGTTGAAGCACTCTCCGAAAGCAAGCTCCCACTGCGTCGCACGGTGCTGTTTGCCTTCTGGGACGGAGAAGAGAAGGGTCTGCTCGGCTCTCGTTTCTTTGCCGCCCATCCGCGACGGCCGCTCGAACAACTAAAGCTCGTACTGACCGCCGACATGCTGGGCCGACTGCGCGACGGAGGGCTAGAGATCACCGGATGGCGAACAGGCTTGGGTCTCCGCCAATGGGTCACGCATCAAAATGCAGAATCACTGCGCATCGACTTCAATCTTCGCTACGTCCCAGAGAGCGATCATTGGCCGTTCTTCGAGCGTGGCATTCCCAGCCTGATGTTGCATACCGGCAAGCATGATGACTACCACCGCCCCAGCGACGACGCCGAGTTGATCAACGTCCCAGGTCTGCAAAAGGTGACTCGAACCCTGCTGCGGATAACTGTGGCAGCTGCCAACGCCGACTCATTGCCTAAGTTCCGCGACGCAGCCCGAGAAGAACTCCCCGAACTCAACGCCCTGGCGAAGCTCGGCCCACCGCAACGAACACTGACTCCCCGGCCAGAAAGGCTGGGCGTCAGCTTTGATCCGGTTCTCGAAGCCAAACACATCATCAAAGTGGTCAACGTTCAAACCAACGGTCCAGCCGATCAAGCCGGGATTCGGATCGGAGACGAGATTGTCGAACTGGGCGGACAACAACTGGCTGACGGAGTCGAATTCGGAGCCATCGTGCTCGCCGCTCCGCAACAGGTCGCAGCCAAGATCAAACGAGGCGAAGAATCCCTGACGCTCCAACTGAAACTCGCCGGAGAACCAGTTCGAGTCGGCCTGAGCACCAAACGAGACTCCGCCGAGCCAGGCAGTGCGATCGTCGCGGGTCTCGTCGAGTCCTCGCTGGCTCAGCGTCGCGGTCTCCAAATTGGTGATCGGATCAGGGCCGTTAGAGGGCAACCGGTCGGTTCGTTGCCCGAATCGCCAGACTTCAGCGAGCAGTTGGCGGCTCCAAAGACTCCAGTCGAGGTCCAAATTGAGCGCGACGGGAGGCTTGAGACAATCTTGTTCCCTTCGTCGGAAAAGCTCGGTGCCGCAACGACTTCTGGAGAATAGTTTGCCAAATCATGCCGCTCATCCAGGCTGCTGCTGCTTGCCCAAAGGGCAAAGTCGCCAGAATCGTTAAAGTCAAACTGCCAAACTGGACGATGCACTCACTGAGCACGGTTGCGTTCGCATGTTCGCGCTTGCCCTGAGTTCCTGAGTTGGCAAACTGACGCCCCTCGTCGCCGACTCAAAAGCGATGACAAATGTTGGATAGCAGACTCATCCGGGCTCAATTCGAGATCTCACCATGAACACCAAAAAGATTGTCATCTTTGGCGTGCTGGCCATTCTGGGTGCGGCGGCAGGCGTCGCCTTGCCCAAGTTACTGGGGTTGGACAAGCCCAAGACGGCAACCACTGCCGAAGGCGGCGAAGCTCATGCAGCAGACGGCGGACACGCTGAAGGCGGCGAGCATGCAGCAGACGCAGGCGGTAGTCATGGCGATGCTCACGGAGACGCACACGGCGGAGCTGGTGGTGCGGCAGCGGATAAAGATCCGCTGGCCCAAGAAGGCTTCGTCATGTTCGATCGCATGGTTTTCGGCTCATCGCAAAACCGTGGGGGTAACTGGTATCAGCCGACGAGTCTGACTTTGGTGGTGTGAAGTGTTTCGATTCTCAGGATGAAGTGATTGCGGTTGCGGTAGCCGTAAGCTCG
>OMIV01000069.1 GCA_900299185.1 Planctomycetaceae bacterium | reverse complement strand
TGCATTGCCGCCGCCGCCGTGCTCATCCCATCCGGGCATGAGTTCTTCGGCGTTCTTCGTGCGTTGAAAGCCGACCTTCTGAAAGTCGCCGTTGACGATCTCGGACGAGAGCCAATCGGGCGTCCGGCCACTCGTCGCGAGCGAGAGGTTCGTCGCATTCAAATAGTTCGGAGTAGCCGTCGGATTGATGTAATCGCGCGACGACCATTGATGCGGCTGATTGACGGCCGCGTTCAAGTTAGTGGTGTCGATGCTGTAGAAGTTCGGCGCCAGCGACGCTCTCAAATTCGTACCGCCGCGTGCTCCATCACCGCCTGCCAATCGACTGAGAGCGTAGCCCGTACTGCCGAGTTGAATGCTTGCCGCATTCGCAGGCAGGCCGGCATCCGGCGGATAATTGCCGCGCACCGTTGCTCGGTAAAAACCATTCCATACCCAAGAATGATCTCCGCCCGCATCGAACAATCCATAGGAAGTTGGCAACTCGTTACCGGCATCAAGAAACCGATTGTACGCCCCCAAAATTGGGCGACCTTCGGGGACGACGAAGTCCGGAACTAAAGCTCCATTCATGCCGCGCGTCTCGTAATAGACATCGGCATAAGCGACGTTGTCCCAAACGGCAGCTCCATAGCCATTGGAGCCCGCAGTCAACGCAACGGGCTTGCCGACAACGTGCTGCTCTTGAGCGGCATCAACGATCAAGGGCAACTGCGGGAAGTCATGCGGATCGAGATACGTTGCTTGATCAACGCGGACATCGACGGCGGCGAGTCGCTCGATCGTTTCACTGGTGACCGCGCATCCGAAGCTATGCGCGACAAAGTGCAAAGGCACCGACGTCCCGCGCGACGGGTCAACGAACCCCAGTTGCACGATGAGGCTATAGAGCGCATCCCCGGCGGCCTCTGTCCAACCGGACGACAACTCATTGGACTCGGGAGCCCAATCAAACAGCAGCACAACATCGCCGCTGCGAGTCTGCGTCGAACTCTGCTGCAAGGCCGTAACGCCGACGGACTCTGTCACATCAAATACAGCCGGCTGCCCTTCAATCGCCCCGCCGCTATCTTCGACGCCGATATCATAGTCAAACAGCCAAGCGGACTTCCCGGCCCCATTGAGCGCATCCGCGCGATCACGAATGTCCTGAGCGAGCGGCATCAACGAATCACCGCTGTCCGCCGTCAGTTGAAACCCATGAGTGACGATCGTCGCACTATCAATCTGCACGTTGCTCTGATGGAGCAGAGCCGCGATGTCCTCAACCGAAGCCACCGCATGCGCCACCATCAACGTGCGATCTTCGAGCCACTCCAACTCGGTCGCGAAGCGATGTTGCCTCTCCGTCTGAGAACGCGATCCCGAAAGCCGACGTTTCGAACGTTGCTGAAATCCTCGTGAAAAACCGCGTCGTCGAACGTTCCCTCGCAACTCGCCGAGCCAAGACGCCAAAAGCATGGCACATCCTCTTGAAGAAAGAGCCTCGGGCTAAATGACTCTCGAACCGCAGTCGCCCTCTCAACTGCCTTCGCAAATCAAACCGTAAGCCACTCGAACTCAGTTCTCAAAGCAATTTGGATGGCACAGATGTAAGCGGATTCAACTCTAGAAGCTTGTCTGAGAATTCTACAGAAGATCGGCTAAGTGGGCTTAGCAGCGGGGGTAAGATTTCCTCCAATCATCCTCCGGTTCCGTTGACCTAATAACCCTTCCTAATGCTTTCCTTATGCTGGCAAAAGCCCCTGATTTCAGGGGCTCTTGATTTGCTAATGCGTGTCGAATGCGTTGCTAATGGATGGATAACGCGCATTTGTGTGTTGGAGGGCTAAGAGAGTGGTTCAAGCACGAAGCTCAAGCCTTCGGAGAGTCCGCGTATGGTCAAGAAACTCCGCCGAACTCAAAACGCTGTGGTTTACAGCCTTTTCTCCACGTCAGATTGTTGCCCTGTGTCGCTAGATTTCGCGTGCTAGAACAGAGGCTTCGCGTCCGTCGGTGCCCAACATGTCTGTTTTACTCCAGCCTTGGTAGTTTCTGCTGGCCTTTCTCTGCGGCCTTGTGAGTGAACGTCAGCAGCAGGTCATCGAATTCCAGAACGCTCAGATTCAAGTTCTGATGACGCAGCTCGGCAGGAAGCGACTGCTCCTGAGTGACGATCAGCGTCGAAAGCTCGCCGTGTAAGCTCAGGCGATTGGCTGCAAGGCGCTCGTGCAGCTCACAACGATCTTCACACCCGACACGATTCTGCGATGGCATCGGGAACTCGTCGCGCAGAAGTTCGACTCCAGTGATCAACGCCAGCCTGGTCGGCCACGCCTCCATCAGGAAGTCGTCGACGCCATTGTTCGCATCGCCAGAGAGAACCCAACTTGGGGCTACGATCGCATTCAAGGAGCCTTGGCGAACCTCGGTTACGACATTGCCGACTCGACTGTCGCCAACGTGCTTAACGCCATGGATTTGGTTCGGAACGCGATCGAAGTGAAGTCGTATCTGGGCGGTCCTTTGCGGTCGTATGTATGGCGAGCGGCTTGTGTTTCCGGGCTCGTTTTGTTCCTCGCCTCAGGACTTGTTGCTGAATACCACTGGGGGGTGAGTGCTTACCGGAAGACCTCGATCTTGAATCTCAAACCGCACTGCGGGCAGGAAGCAGAGCCTACTCGCACCGGATTGAGCTGCGTGCATTGAGGGCATTCGACACGCAGCGTTTGAAACTCACCGAAGTTTTCATACGCGTCCTCAGCTCCTTCTGATTGCGTGATGAGTTCCGGCCGCGAGTGCTTCCTGTGTCGTTGGATGATGAAGGCCGTCGCGATGGTGCTCGTCGAAGCCACAATCGCGGCAGCAATCGTGATTCGTAGGATGAAGTGATCTCCGGAGAGGTCCAGCAGGAGAATGATGTCCGCCAACAGCGCCGTGATAATGGTGGAGATGACTGCCACCGGTCGAATTGCGAGCATCTTCGGTGCTAAGCGACTGCCGTAACACAACAAGGCGTGAATCACGACTGCAGTGGTGGAGCCCATGACGAACAGCCACTTGTCGATCCAGTTTGGTGCGATGTGTTGAATAATTGCGTACTCCGACACCAGCAGTCCGCAAGTCGCCGCACCAACGCCGATCCAGCGCCAATGACGCACGGAATTCGTTCCCAAACCCATGAGGCAAACGGCGACACCAGCACTCCAACCCGCGATGGCGAAGCCTGTCATCGCGATCTTGCTGTCGAACGAATTGCTCCAGATGCCAATAAGCCAAAGGAGGCCCGAGGCAATCGAAGCCGCTGCCGTCATCAAACCGGTGTAGCGATAATTGCTCTGTCTTCGCATAGCCCAGCCACTTGCCGACACCGTCAGGCATCCGAGGCAAATAATCGAAGTGCCCCACATCTTGCCTTCGTTGCCAATCTGCCAGATCCCACACAGCGCAAAGAGATAGAACAGCAAGGCTCCGACCTGAGCCATATTCACGGCGACAGGGGTCTGTTCGAGCCGCGTCGCTGCTTGCCATAAGAACGCGGCGGCGACTGAGGTCAGCAATGCTGTCGCCATCACTCGACCCACCACATCGAAGCTGGCCGTGAGCACCGCCATCACACCCATGACGGCCGCAACTGCGAGCGACCACAGCATGAGTTTGAAGAAGACTTTTTGATCGAACATGTAAGGCACGCTCCCCTGCGAAACTCGTTAGGTAGACTTCAGGAGTCAATGAGACTCTGAGGGCGACATCGCGAAAAGATTGCAACGATTCGATTTCAAAGATTCTTCGATTGCCTTCGGTTCCGTAGACTTTAAGACCTTTTCTAATGCTTTTCTGATGCTGGCAAAAGCCCCTGTTTTACAGGGGCTTTTGTTTTGCTAATGCGTGTCGAATGCGTTGCTAATGGATGGATAACGCGCATTAGTGGGGGGATTTGTGGGGGGACTAAGTGAGGGATTCGAACACGAAGTTCGAGCCCTCGAAGTGGCCGCCGGCAAGGACGTTCGAGTGTCGCTTTGATGCGGTTGTTTAGAACCGCGTGGAGGCACTGCGGTTGTCTGTGAGAGGGGCAGGGCAGTCTGCGTGGCGAGCATGAAGATGCTTCGTGGTTACACCACACCATCTCGACTGAGGCCCTGCTACGGGCTGCCAGCGACACATCCGGGCAAGCTCTCGGCATCTTCTAAATCGGTGTGTCATGCCGATCTCGGAATCCAACTCTTGGAAGTTGAACGTGCCTCTCCGACAGAGGTTTGGCTGCCAGAAACTTAGTCTTAAGTCTGCCAGAATGCCCGTGGAACGGAGGCCAATCGCGACGCCTCAATGACGTGTTCGTGATGCCAGTTTTTGTCGCGATTCTTTTGCGTCATTCGGGGTACAAGGCGCTGTTCAAGAGAAGTGTCATCACTTGGTTTCTTAACGAGTTACGTCAATAACATGTCTGCCAAGATTTTTCACCCGCTGCTGGCGATGATTGCGTCAGCGACCGACCGGGAACTGGCGCGGTATGTCGAGTTCTTGAAAGAAGAGAACCGTATCTTACGGAGCCGGATTCCGGGGCAGGTTCACACGAAGCCAGAGGAGCGATCCCGTTTGGTGAAGCTGGGGCGAGACTTAGGAAGAGCCATCGAGGAACTGATTACGTTGGTATCGCCCGCCACGTTCTATCGCTGGTGTCGGGAAGAACCGGGGAGTTCCCAGAAGAAGCGGAATCCAACAGCAGGGAAGCGGAAGCCGCGTGAGATTAGGGAACTGTTCATCGAGATCGCGAAGACGACGAATTTTGGTACACCCGTATTGATTGAGGACTCCGAAAAATTGGGACCACCGCAAAGTTCAATGACAGCCACTCTTCTCATCGTAATGTCCTCGCTGGTTGCCAACGAGTACCCAGCTCGCAGACTGCCGGGTCCGATTATTCACAGTATTTAAGCGTCACCACACGTTTCGGATGCTCCTTCGTTGGTTCTTAAATGCCCCGCAACTTCCAAGCAATTGCTGATGGACTGCGTTGAAGAATCACCACCGCGTATGAGTCAAGGGGGCGCGGTGGTGTCGTTCGGTTTCGACGACAGTCGCAGCTCTCCGCTTGAACGTCTCAACGCATAAGACTACACCGAAGCGTTGGGTTCCCTTTTCGATTCCCCCAAGGAACCACTCGATGATTCTCTCCGTGTGCCTCAATCGCGTGCGTCTGAAGTTGTCTTGTGTGCTGGGTCACCACCGTCGGCGGCGGAATGCGGCGTGTCGCGGAAGGTCACTCGCGGGGACGTTCGCGGCTCGGCGATTGTGGGACCTGTCGCCCACGTGCGAGCGTCTAGAAGTCCGGGCGCTGCTCACTGCCAACTTCTTTGAGTTTGTCGATCCACATCCGAATCCCGGAAATCAATTCGGGCAGTCAATCGTGCCACTGAGCACCGGGAACGTGGTCATCACGTCCCCCTATGACGATGCCGGTGGGACCGATGCCGGAGCGGTCTATCTCTTCAATGGCGCCACCGGAGCCCTCATCAGCACGCTGATTGGCTCCACGCCCGGCGACTCCATCGGCGGCGAGTCTTACTTCGCCAAAGGCGTGACGGCGTTGAGCAATGGCAACTTCGTAATCAGCAGTCCGAATTGGGATAACGGCAGTGCAACCAACGCCGGCGCGGTGACGTGGGGCAATGGCGGCACCGGCGTGAGCGGCGTGGTCTCCGCCACCAACAGCCTCGTCGGGTCCAAGTCCGGCGATCTCGTCGGCTACGACGGCGTGACGGCATTGAGCAACGGCAACTACGTGGTCAGCAGTCGGAATTGGGATAACGGCAGTGCGACCGACGCGGGCGCGGTGACATGGGGCAATGGCATCACCGGCGTGAGCGGGGTGGTCTCCGCCGCCAACAGCCTCGTCGGCTCCCCCTCCTATGATTACGTCGGCGAGGGCGGT
>OMIV01000068.1 GCA_900299185.1 Planctomycetaceae bacterium | reverse complement strand
TCGACCGGAAGCTGCGCGGTGCATTGCCGCTACTGCTTTCGCCGACACTATGCCTATGGAGATGAACCCAAACGCGAGAGTGATTGGGAGCCAGCCTTTGAGGCACTGTCAGCAGATCGCAGCATCGACGAAGTGATCTTGAGCGGCGGCGATCCGCTGATGCTGACCGACCAACGGCTTGAAATGTTGGTGCGTCGCATCCAAGAGATCCCGCATGTGCAACGCCTTCGCCTGCACTTGCGCTTGCCGATCGTGCTGCCTGATCGAATTCATGATGGCCTGATCGACCTGCTGCGCAGTTCGCGACTTACGCCCATCATGGTCGTGCATGCGAATCATCCCGCCGAGAACGCTGCAGATTGCCGCGACGCCTTACTGGCTCTAGTTCGCGGTGGGATCACGGTGCTCAATCAAGCGGTGTTGCTGCGTGGCATCAATGACTCCACCGCAGTGCAACGCGACTTATGTTTGTCGCTCATCAACCTGGGAGTGTTGCCTTACTACCTGCACCAGTTGGACCGAGTTCAAGGAGCGGCGCACTTCGAAGTTCCGGTCGAGGTCGGGCGGCGCATCATCAGCGAACTCCAAGCATCACTGCCGGGCTACGCCGTTCCGCGCTACGTGCAAGAGATCGCCGGTCAACCGAGCAAGACCCCGCTAGCTCTAAACGCGATCAACCCTTGAAGACATTCGATTTGAGCGAGGTCCATCGACGAGTTGAGAGTGCCGTCGCCATCGATCGATTAGGGCTTTTGATCAATGGACCTCAGGTGCCAAGAACCGCGACTCGAAGCTGTTCTGCGAGCGACTAAGACTTCGAAACAATGCCGGTGAGTTTCTCGAACTCGGCGCGTTGGCGCGGGGTGAGCGTGCTCCAGGCATCTCGTTCGCCTTGCTTGGCTTGCTCGATCAACTGCCGCTGGTTTTCTTGGACTTGTTTGAAGTGCTCTTCGTGCCGTTTGGTGATCTCTTCACGCGTCAGTTGCGCGCCGTTGGCTCCGTAGAACGAGAACGGCGCAGGCGGTGGCAGTGGTCTTAACGTCAATGACTCAGAGATCGATTCGCGCTGCGCAGCGCTGAGTTCCAGTCGCTCGGCAACTTCTGGCTTAAGGAGTGCCTTCACGCCCAGAGTCTGCCAACGATCTCTCACCAAGATTTGCCATTGAGTCTCGTTGAGTATCGCTTTGGCCTGCGTCTGAAACACTCGGTTGTGAGCCACAACGACATCACGGACTCGCTGACGCTGATCGTTCTGTTGTTGATTCGCCGAGGCCGCTCGGGAAGACATGTCGCGAGTCGACTCAACGGCAAAGGCATCCAACAGGTTTTGGATCTTGGACTGTTGCTCGTCGGTCAATCGTAACGCAGCTCGCGCATCTCGATCGGCGAAGGCATTTCGAAACTCAGTCTGACCAGATTGACCGGGCGCCCCGAAGCTCTGCTTCGGCAGCGGCACTCCATGCGGCAAGATCTTGCTCAGCTCGGCAAGTTGCGTTTGTGGAGTCATACCGCCCGCTCGCTGAGCGACCGCAAAGTCCGCATGACGTTTCTTATTCAATTCGGCAAAGGCCGCTTGTTGCTGCTCGGTCAACACGGCCATCGTCTGCTGCATGAAGCTGGCGTACTTCGTATTCACGGCCGGGCCTCCGGACTCAGCCGGCCTCTGCTGACTTAACCGCGTCACCAGTTCCTTAGCGGCAACATTCGCAGCCGATGACAGCGCATCGACCTTCGCCAGTTGCTGCTCATCAAGATCGAGCTTGTCGGCATAACTTGGAGTCTCAAGCAACGAGAGCAAGTCGTCGTTGCTGAGTGCGTGATCGATCGAGGGAGTGACGTAGGTCGTGGTGCGTCCGCGTTGAAACTCCAACTGATCGACCAGTTGAGGTCGACGACGCCGAATGCTCGCCAACTGAGCCGGTGTCAGTAGCTCATTAGCCTGACGTTCGAAGGTCGCCGTGGCACTCACTTCAAGCTGCTTCAAACTGGTCGAGAGTCGCGAATTGAGCACGCCCGCGTTGGCCAGATCACTCTCCACGCGATGCACATTGAGGCTGGCTTGAGTTGCCGCGTTGGACAACGTCCGCAGTTCCGCGACGGTGGCCGGTGCGAGTCCCAAGCGAGCGAGTTCGGCTTCCGCGCCGAGCACATTGACGATGGCTTGCAGCGGTACGAGGTCACTTGATGCATCGACGGTGGATCTGATCGTCGCCGGAGTCACAGGCGGAGCCGGAAACGGAGCTGCATCCTGCGCGTTAACCAACGCTCCGCAGGCCATTGTGATCGAACAAAGAACTCCCGCCCTCATCCACTGATCGCGTCGCATTGAGTCCTCCTGACTCATGTGAGTGAGCATCTTCGCGTGCGTCGGACGTGTGACTGATGGGCGAATCCTGTCGCCGGCATAGTCCAAGACGTCGAAGCGGCGGGAAGCTAGTGACGACATCGCGAAGACAGCAACGGCGATAATTGATCCGCGTGAAAGATTGCAGCGAATTCTTGAGTCTGCAGACCGATGCTTGAGTCGCAACGTCGTCGACCTAGCATCGAGCGCGGCTAAGGAGTGCATTCCGGATCACTGGATAGCAGCAGGTTCAATCGACTCCAAAATGAGATATCGCGCAGAGTCGTTGGGGACGTGGAGAGGAAGAGGCGAAGCCAGAATGCTCTCTTCAGTTTTCAGTGATTCTGATCATGAAGGATACCAGCTTGTCAGCATTCTTACAGACTCGTTGACGCAGGCCGGACAAACGATGCCTCTTCCACACCTCGGACTGTCCCTGAGGAGCGGGTCATGACGAGCAACGTTGGGCATGCTGACGCCTTCTCGTATGGTGCTCCCAATCGAGTGTCGTGAGTCTTACGGGATTCGCTACTCTTCACCCTCCGAGTCGATCAGATTCGAGCGAAGCAATGGCGTCGCTCGTCAGTTTCTCTTAGTCGCAACGTGAGTCGGAACATGGCCGAGTCGACCAATCAACAGCCTGCGGAAGAATCTCAACCGGCATCTGCTGCGAACCAATTTCAGCAAGCGGCTGAAGAGCAACAGCCAGGGCTGGTCGCCGAGTTCATTGACTTCCTGAACGAGAGCCGCGCTTGGTGGCTGACTCCGATTGTCATCGTTCTGGCAATCGTCGGGGTGTTGGTGTTCTTAAGCGGCACCGTCGTCGCGCCGTTCATCTATCCGATCTTTTGAGCGACTCGTCCCCACGCTTACGAACCGACGAAGGGCGTCGGAGCCGACTGCATCACATCTGCGATGGGTCAGTAGTCGAGATCGCTTTGCGACAGAGCCAGGGACTAAAAATCACTCACAGAGACGCTGAGGCCGCAGATAACGGGGAATGACCAGATCTTCTCCGCGTCCTCTGCGCCTCTGCGTGAGCCAATTGCGTTGTAGCAATTGTTACAGGGCGTTTGCGACAGAACTTCAATCGGCTATGCGAGGAGCCGGCGCTACGACGAGAACGTGGCCGCCCCGTTGGTAGCTTCCCAGTCCAAGACCAACGAGCGGATCTTGACCAGTTGCGACCAGAGTTCGGGCAGTCGATCTAGCGGCCACATGTTGGGGCCATCGCTCAAGGCTTCATCGGGACGAGGATGAGTCTCCATGAAGACAGCGTCAGCTCCCGCGGCAACAGCGGCTCGGACGAGCGTCGGAATCATGTGTCGCTGCCCGCCCGTCGTCTTGCCTCCAGGCATTTGCACGCTGTGAGTCGCATCGAACACCACCGGCACGCCAAAGCCTTGCATGATGGGAATGCACCGCATGTCGTTGATGAGCCGACCATAGCCAAACGTCGTACCGCGATCAGTGAGCAACACGTTGGGGTTACCAGCCTCTTCGCACTTCCTGACGATATGCACGGTGTCTTCGGGAGCGATGAATTGCGGCTTCTTGACGTTGATGACTCCGCCATGTTTCGCGGTCGCTTCAGCAGCCGCATGCACCAAGTCTGTTTGCCGCGCGAGGAACGCGGGAATCTGCACGATGCCACAAACCGCAGCGGCCGGCTCCGCATGAAAGGTCTCGTGAATGTCAGTGGTCACTGGCACTCCGAAACGGTCACGGACTTTGGCCAAGATCTCGAGCCCTCGTTCCAAACCCGGACCGCGGAAGCTGGAGTAGCTCGTGCGATTGGCTTTATCGAAGCTGGACTTGAAGACCAAATTCGTGCCCGACTGAGCTGCGAACTCGACCAATCGCTCGGCCACTTGCATGACGAGTTCTTCGCTCTCGATCACACATGGACCTGCAATGAGCAGCAGCGGCTGACCTCGACCACAAAGCCGAGCCCCGACTCCCACGGGATTGTTGGGCATGATGAATCCTTTCTGTAGATCTTCGAGGCCATCTAATGCAGGCCGGGACAACATCCCGCCCCGCAATGAAGACTGCTCCTAGTTGCCTCTGCCAAGCGTCGTCTGAAATGAACCTTCCCGATTCGGCGATCAGCACGACGACTACTGACTAAGACGCTGTCATTTCAATTCCATCAAGTGAAGTCTCAACGTACTCGAACTGCCGTCGAAGCAACATCACTCCACCGGAACAACGATTGTCTGAAACACCTCGCGAGTGACTTCGTCCTGAACCCAAGCCACGACCGACAAGTTCTTGAATTCCAGTGGCTTGATGTTGAACTCGACGCGCTGGTTCTTGGCAAACCGATCGAGGTACTCGGCCTGAGCTGTCTTTGCTGCGGCGACATTGATCTGGCCTTCGTAACCAAGCTTGCCGTTATCGACCTCAATGCCACCTTCACCGGCCAGCAACTGCCTGACGACCATGTCGTGTCGGCGAATGCCATTCGGTGCGGCGTAGTTGATACCAGACTCGGTGAGCGCAATTCGCAATCGCTTCGAGCCCTCTTCCAATCCCTCACCAGTCGCAGTGGCGGTCACCTTAATGTCATCACCTGTCCGCTTGGCGGAGAGGTCGATCTTGATGGTGGACGACTTCGCGAGTTCAGTTTCAACGGCTTGTTTGATGCCGGGATAAACTTCATTCACCCGAATCAACAGACCACCGGTTTGCTGCACGTCATGACCATTCAAAGCCACGGTCGGCGTGCCTTGCCCGCGATAGAAGTTGTAGAGCCGAGCTTCTCCGTCTTCGGTCGCCAACGGATCTTGAGCGGGGTTGTGCTGGTGGTAGCGCAGGACCACCACCATGCTCGTGGGGTACGTCTTCTGAATGCCGGCAATCGCAACGTCGGCACTGACGCACTGCTCGCACCTGGAACCCGTAAAGAGTTCGATCAGCACCACTCGATTGCTGTCTTCCTTCTCGCGTTTGGTGACCGGCTCACCGACGAACTTCAACAAGTTGTCGTCGTAGACTTTGGCCAAGTACTCATCGAGTCCATCGGACTTGCCGTTCTTCTCCTTCCAAAGTTGAGCGACTCGTTCCGTCGGCGGCGTGTTTTGGATTGGTGATCGTTCCCGAGCCCACGCGCCCTTCAAGAACGCTTCTTGCAACGGGAAGACGGCTAGCTCGGCGTACTGAGACAGCGCGTCGTCGATCAATTTGTCTTCACGGTTCGCGTCCGCCAGCTTCCATTGAACGACGGCATGGAATGGCGACTTCTTCAAGACTTCAGCGGCCAGTTCGCGACCAGCCGTTCGATCTTCAGGCTTCTTGCTTTCGAGTCCTTGAATGCAACGACGCAGCTTCACGACGTCCTTCAAGTTCGCGATTCGCTTTTGAGTTCCTTCAGCTTTGAGACTCGCTTCATCACAAGCAGCAGCCGAACGATCGACCCACTTCGAGATGTAGTCGTTCTCCATCTGAGTCAGGATCAACCGCGACGTCACGTCCATCAGCAGCAAGGCTTTAGCCGGTGCACCCCACGGTTCATGAGACTTCAACATGGTCTCGACGAACTTATCGAAGTCCTCGGCGGACGTGTTGCGCGACATCAACTGCTCGGCCACACCCATCAACGCGACCTTCAGCATCGGACTAGTGGGATGGTCCTTCGCAAGATCTTTGATGTCCTCTTCCGGAAGAGCCGACTGCATCAAACCAATGAAGGCTTGCTGTTCTTCGAACGGACGGAACGAGGCCACTCGCGCGAAAGTACGTTCTTCTGTCGGGATCAAGCGGATCGGCACGATGTCGCCGCTGGTCGTCAGCAATGTGCCGATGATGTGCCCAGCAAAGAGTTGGCCGGAGTAGTCAAAGACCTTCTTCTTGGTGTCGGAATCAATACATTCGAACTCGATCTTCTGGTCCTTGATCGAGGTTAACTTCAAAGATCGCTTGGCAATGCCATCGCGAGCAGCCACGACCGAGATTGAATTCGCAGCTGGGTCCGCGTCGTTGAGCTGAATGCCGATGATCATCTCGGTCATCTCGCCATATTGCGGCGGCGTGTTCTTGCCGTCGCCCTGCAGAACTTGCAGACCGCCGAAGACCCAGCGGCCAGCAAAGGTGTCTCGCTTGGGCGTCGAGCTTTGCGGCTTGAGCTTCGCGAGGTTTGCTGGAGTCTCGATGGCTGATTTCTTCTCCCCCGAATCGGACTTCGCAGCATCGCTCTTGTCGTCCTTGCTCGTCGAAGTCGTGGCATCGGGATCAGAGGCTCGATTCTTCGTTTCGGGAGTCTCTTCCGCGCTGCATCCCAACAAGACCATCGCGCCGAGCAGCAGCATGGACCAATGCCATCGAGCCATTTCTAAATGCCTTCCTGAATCGATTCGAAAAGAAGTCGTTGCGAGAGAGTCACGTTCGAGCCATCGCCAACGGCCTGCGTTTACTCGTTGCGACTGATTGGACAATCAGACCAACTCGCCAGAGAACGAGAAACTGTCGAGCCGCAGTCACGCACTCGTTGACGCTTCGAACGATGTGTCTCAAAGCCCTATACCGAGCGTGCCCAATACGTCGGAGTCAGTGTGATTCGACAAGCGGTTTCCGCAATCTCCGCGAACGCGGTTTCAGAGCGAACCTCTGCCCCAGCCTGCCGTATCAGCGGCGGGTTTGTAGTGAGCATTGAAAACAGACGGGAGGCCGATCGGTCTGTTGGCGAACGACAGTTGGAAACTTCCTGATGGCAGGACGATCTCACGCCAAAATGCCGGAAACCAAATGAGCCGGTTCGACTCCCGTCAGTCGCGCGTCAAGCCCTTGGAACTTGTGCGTCAGCCGCTCGTGATCGAACCCCAGCAAGTGCAAGATCGTGGCATGCAGGTCGCGAACATGGACTGGATTCTCGGCGATGTGAAAACCCAAGTCGTCCGTTTGACCGTAAGTCACTCCCCGTCGAATGCCGCCACCGGCCAGCCACATGGTGTAAGACTGCGGGTGATGGTCCCGACCTAGCGTCCGTCCTAAAGCTGCATTCGCTTCGACCATCGGCGTGCGTCCAAACTCGCCACCCCAAATCACCAGCGTGTCTTCGAGTAAGCCTCGTTGCTTCAGATCCTTGATCAACGCAGCAGAAGCTTGATCCGTGACCTTGCAGTTATTCCGACAATTGCCTTCCACGTTGCTGTGAGCGTCCCAGCCCTCGTTGTAGATATTGATGAAACGAACTCCGCGTTCGAGCATCCGACGCGCCAGCAAGCAGGCTCGCGCGAACGACGGCTTGTCAGGTTCGCAGCCGTAGAGATCGAGCGTCTCTTTCGTCTCGCTCTTAAGGTCCATTAGCTCGGGCGCAGAGGTCTGCAACCGGAACGCCATCTCGTAAGACGCGATGCGAGTGGCGATTTCAGGATCTCCCTCGGAAGCCAATCGCTGCTCGTTCAAGTTCTTCACGAGGTCGAGCGAATCGCGCTGCAACTGCACGTCGAAGCCCGGCGGACTGGAGACGTTCAAAATGGGATCGCCTTGATTGCGAAACCGCACGCCAGTGTAGACCGTCGGCATGTATCCGCTCGACCAACATGCCGAGCCGCCGCTGATGCCAGAACCAGTCGACATGACAACGAACGCCGGCAAGTTCTGAGTTTCGCAGCCCAGTCCATAAGTGACCCAAGAACCCAAACTGGGGCGGCCCGGTTGAGAGAAGCCCGTATTGAAGAAGATCTGTGCCGGAGCGTGATTGAACTGATCGGTATGGACCGACTTCACGATTGAGATGTCATCCGCGATCGAACCAAGGTGCGGCAGGACGTCGGCGAGTTCGGCGCCGCACTCGCCATAGCGATTGAACTTGAAGCGCGGCCCCAGCACTCCCGCGTCGGGGCGAATGAAGGCATACCGCTGGTTGCCATAGACTGACGGCGGCAATGGTTTGCCTTCCAATCGAGTCAGCTCGGGCTTTTTGTCGAAGAGGTCCAATTGAGAGGGAGCACCGGTCATAAACAGGTGCACGACCCGCTTCACTCGGGGAGCGAAGTGCGGTTGCCTCGGTGCCATCGGGTTCGCCGGAGCTGCGTGGCTCGACGAGGTCATTGATCCTGCCAACAAGCTGGCAAGAGCCGCGCGACCGACACCAATGCGGCAGTCTCGCAAAAAGTGCCGTCGACAAATTGCCGTTGCGGATGGTGATGAGGGCTCGAAAGTCATCGGAGCAGCCTTGTCTGGAATCTCGATAGCGTCACAGCGGGAGTGAGATCAGTTCAACCAGACAGCGTCCGAATTGGAAGTCCGCCGCCATAAGTCGCCTCTCGCGAGGTCGCGGTCGAACGGTCGATGGCCACTTGGCTCGTCGAATCGGGATCTCTCATGACTAAAACATTTTCACTCCGAGCTGCGCCGGCTTCCAGCAATCGCAGAGCGCTGAAAAGTTCAGAGCACTCGAGTCTGTGCGCCACTTCTGGACGTTTCTTCGCGACTGGCGTTCCCGGTCCCTCCCGTTAATATCGCACGCCCTTGCTCCCAACCTGCGTCGAGATTGAATTTGAGTCGCCTGTCGGACCTCTCCTGAGGATGACGGATTGAGTTTGGCGACCGTTCCATCGCAGTGGGTCTCGCGCTCCGGTTGACGCTCACCGCTCGGTTTGCACTGCGTTGGTTCTCCGGCGACATCCTCTCCGAATGCACGGGAGCAATTGGGTTCGGCTACGTCTGACTGGCGACGCAGCCTGCGTGTCGAGTGCGACGTTTCTGAGGTTTCTTGCCCAACGATCCTTGTCGTGTGACAAGACTGGGCGAGGTGGAAGGAAATAGGTGCCGTTCGATGAAGATTCATGAGTATCAAGCCAAGCAGCTCTTCAAAGCCGCCGGAGTGGCCGTGCCCGAAGGCATCGTCTGCAAGACTCCCGACGAGGCGGCGGCAGCTTTTACGAAGCTCGGCGGTTCGATCGCTGTTGTGAAGTCGCAAATTCACGCGGGTGGCCGTGGCAAAGGTCGCTTCAAAGAGCAACCCGAGCAACGCGGTGTGGTTCTGGTGAAGTCCGCCGATGAAGCCAAAGCCAACGCGGAGCGGATGCTGGGCAACACGCTCGTCACCATTCAGACCGGCGAAGAAGGCAAGCAAGTCAACACGCTGCTCGTTGAGCAGGGTCTCAACATCGCTCGCGAGCTGTATCTCGGCGTTGTGGTTGACCGCGCGGCTGGCGGCCCAGTGTTGATCATGTCGTCCGAAGGCGGCATGGAGATCGAAGTCGTCGCTCACAACACGCCCGAGAAGATCTTCACTCAGAAGATCGACGCGGGTTACGGCTTGCAGCCGTTCCAAGTTCGCAAGTTGGCTCATGATCTGGGCCTCGATGCGGCCGCAACGAAGAGCGCTCAAGACTTCTTGCCGAAGATCGTGAAGTTCTTCGTCGACAACGATTGCAGCATGACCGAAGTCAACCCGCTGGTCGTGACGGCAGAAGGTCAATTGGTGGCACTCGATGGCAAGGTGTCGTTCGACGACAACGCCATGTTCCGTCACAAGAACCTGCTCGAACTGCGCGACCTCAGCGAAGAAGAAGAGTCCGAGATTCGGGCGCAGAATACGGGCCTCAGCTATGTGAAGCTCGAAGGCAACATCGGCTGCCTCGTGAACGGCGCCGGTCTCGCGATGAGCACGATGGACATCATCAAGTTGCATGGCGGCGAGCCTGCGAACTTCCTCGACGTCGGCGGCGGCGCGAACGTCGATCAAGTCACCGAAGCCTTCCGCATCATTCTGTCCGACAAGAACGTGAAGGCCGTACTGGTCAACATCTTCGGCGGAATCATGAAGTGCGACACCATCGTGACCGCGCTGTTGGAAGCCTACGAGAAAGTTGGTTTCACAGTGCCGCTGGTAGTGCGTCTGGAAGGCACGAACGTTGATCTCGCCCGCAAGATGCTCGCCGAGAGCGGACGTCCCATCATTGCAGCGACAGATCTGACGGACGCAGCCAAGAAGGTCGTTGGAACGCTGACCGCGTAAGCGAGTCCCGGGACGCCGGCGATGATTGCAACAAATGAGTTTCTCATTTGTCCCATCGGCCCCAATCGTCCCATCAGCCACTGGTTCGACATCACACAATTCAATCGAGCAATCATCCAACAAGGATTTCATTCATGAGCATTCTGGTCACCGAAAAGACCCGAGTGATCTGCCAAGGTATCACCGGCAAAGCAGGTCTCTTTCACTCTCAACAATGTCGCGCTTACGGCACTCCCATGCTGGGCGGCGTGACTCCTGGCAAAGGCGGCACCGAAGTCGACGGCTTCCCCGTCTTCAATTCTGTCGCTGAAGCCGTTGCCAAGACCGGCGCGAATACATCGCTCGTGTTCGTGCCACCTCCAGGTTGTGCGGACGCGATTCTCGAAGCAGCAGACGCTGGCATCGAGCTGATCGTCGCGATCACCGAAGGCATCCCGACGCTCGACATGGTTCGCTGCATGAACTTCTTGAAGAAGACGAAGTCGCGGCTGATCGGTCCTAACTGCCCAGGCATCATTACTCCGGGCATTGCCAAGATCGGCATCATGCCGGGCTACATCCACAAGCCAGGCACGGTGGGTCTCATCAGCAAGAGCGGTACTTTGACTTACGAAGCCGCTTGGCAGTTGGGCAACCTGGGACTCGGTCAATCAACAGCAGTCGGTATCGGCGGCGATCCGATCATCGGCACGACGTTCATCGACCTGTTGGAGATGTTCGAGAACGATCCGGGCACCGAGTCGATCCTGATGATCGGTGAAATCGGCGGTAACGCAGAAATCCAAGCGGCCGAGTACATCAAGGCGCATGTCACGAAGCCAGTCGCCGGATTTATTGCCGGTCAAACTGCACCTCCGGGCAAGCGCATGGGTCATGCTGGCGCGATCATCTCCGGTGGCAGCGGAACAGCGGCCGAGAAGATGGCAGCGTTGGAAGCCGCTGGCGTTGTCGTCTCGAAGTCGCCCGCCGACATGGGCGCGGCGATGGTCGAAGCGATTCGTCGCAAGAAGGGTTAAACAATCGCAGTCGTTGGGGCGGAGCCCCGCGAATTCATGAATCAGATGGGACGATTGGGACTAATGAACTTCAGCCGAAGTTCTAAGTCGCATTCGTCCCATCGGTCCTATACGTCCTGCGCTTTTTCAGTCTGAGTGAGTTTCGCATCATGTCTCTCCCGCGCGTGGCCATTGTTGGCCGTCCTAATGTTGGAAAAAGTTCGCTCTTCAATTGGCTCGCTCGACGGATGATTGCCGTCGTCGACACGCTGGCCGGAACGACGCGCGATCGCATGTTTTATTTGTTACACGAGCGAGATCGCTTCTTCGAGATCATCGACACCGGCGGCATTGGCATCGTCGACAGCGATGACTTGAGCGATCAGATCGAAGCGCAAATCCGCATGGGCATCAACGAGGCCGCGGTGATTGCGTTCGTTGTCGATGCTCAATCCGGAGTCACTCCGCTGGACCGGAACGTGGCCGAACTGCTGCGGAAGATCGACAAGCCCACGTTCATGATCATCAACAAGAGCGACTCGGATCGCTCTGATCTCGAAACCGCAGAGTTCTTCGGTTTGGGCATTCAGAACATCGTCATGACCAGCACCAAGACCGGTCGTGGACGCGAAGAACTACTCGATAAAATGGTCGAGCACTTGCCGGAACCTGACCCAGACGAAGACGTCACCGGCGAAACGATGGAGAAGGACGCCGAGCTGAAGTTGGCCATCGTTGGTCGCCGCAACGTCGGTAAGAGCACGTTCCTGAATGCACTCGCGAATGAAGAACGCGTCATCGTGAGCGAAGTTGCGGGCACGACTCGCGACTGCATCGACGTCCGCTTTGAAGTCGACGGCAAGACGCTGATCGCCATCGATACGCCCGGTGTTCGCAAGAAGAAGAGCTTGGCCAACGATGTTGAGTTCTACGGTTTGGTCCGTGCTCAGCGCAGTATTCGCCGAGCCGATGTCGTGCTGATGTTCTTCAACGCTACCGACACCATTTCGCGAGTCGACAAGAAGCTCGTGGAAGAGATCTTGGCCAACTACAAGCCCTGCATCTTCGTGGTGAATAAGTGGGACTTGGCCGAAGAAGGCGGCATGACCATGGAGAAGTGGGGCGAGTACTTGATCCACGAATTCGGATCCGTGAAGCACGCTCCGATCGCCTTCGTTACAGCCAAAGAGAAGCGCAACATCCGCAAGCTCGTGAATCTGGCTCAGAACATCTTCAAGCAGATGCATATGCGAGTCTCAACCGGGCCGCTCAATCGCATCGTGCAAGAAGCCATCCGTCGCAACAGCCCTCCGATTCGCCAGAACCGAGTGCCGCGCGTGTACTTCGCCACTCAGGTCGCAACCCAACCGCCGACCATCGTACTGAAGGTCAACGACCCAACGCTGTTTGATGTCGGTTGGCGTCGCTACCTGCTGAGCGTCTTGCAACAAGAACTTCCCTTTAGCGAAGTCCCAATCAAGCTCTATCTGCGAGCCAAAGACGACAGCGGCTTCCGTGGTCTGGGACGCGCCGGTGAGACTCCAGATGCCCAGCCCGAACTGGACGATGAAGACTCGTATGCCGAAGGCTATGCCGAGTCCTACACCGGTGCAGTCGAGGGTGACGAGATGGACCTGCCCGAGGCGTAAGCTCTGCCTGGCGGATGCACCTGGAGTAAGGCTCTAACTGCGAGTATCTCTGCGAGAGGTGTGCCCGAGGAGTGCGTCTTCAAAGCTAAGTCTTCGGGACGCTCTTCTCAGTCGCGGAGCGACTGAGCTACGTAGGCGAGTCGCTCCGCGACTCGCTTCACCCGAAACTCAAGCTTTGAAGTGACACTAGTCGCGCGAGGCCAGTAGACCTTTTCGCTTCACCAGCGACTACTTCTTCTTGCTGTCTTCGCCCGAATAACGCAGACGTTCTTGATACATCTGCTTGAGCTTGGAAACCGAGTACATCCGAATGACTTTGCCTTTGTAGGTCAGTCGGCCCTGCTCGTCCTTGCCGATGTCAGCCGCGATCTCGTCGGTCGCTTGATCGGCATACAGCGCCGCAAAGGTCTCGGGATCGACGCCGCGGCCAGCTTCGAGATCGGCCACCGCATCGACTCCGCCGGAACACAACGCCGAGACATTCAACGACTTCGTGGCGAGGTTGTATCGGCCTTCGCCAGACAACGTGGTCTTGGCAGCTTGCACAGCAGTGAAGACGTCAGTGATCGCCTTCACGGACTCTTGAGAAGGAGCACCATCAGCTCCCCCTTGGGCATGCACCAGCGAGTTTGACGATTGGCTCGCTCCGAGGATGTAACCCAGACCAACCAACCCGAGGACAGCCAGGTAACGACTCACATTCTTCATGATCTTGAACTCCGACATGGTTTCGGGACCGAACCGGCTCGACTCCGGGTCATTCAATGTGGTTTGAAATGGTGATGTGCTCGCAATGCATCCCCACCAACTTGGTTCCATGCTGGTGGCCTGGGAGCAGTCCTTCAAGCAGCTTCTTTCGGTGGTGAAGACTTCCTGCAAGAGGTCAGCTCGACACACCAGTCGTGAGGATCGTGGCTGGTCTGTCGAGCAGGCAAGCTGCGTAGAGAGAACGGCTTGACGCAATTGCCGAGCTTCCGATATTCCCCGCCCCCTCATTTCCGAGCCACTCTGCTGAGAAGGAAGGATTCTTCATGTTCGATCGTCTCCCGACGCTCAATGCCCGCGACTACTCGCGCCAACGGCAGATGGGCATTCGCGATTTGCTGCTGGAAAACCGCATCATTTTCTTGGACGGACCCATTATGGATCAGTCCGCCAATGCCATCGTGATGCAGTTGTTGTTCTTGCAGTCAGAGAATCGCAATCAAGACGTGCATCTCTATGTGAATTCACCCGGTGGCTCGGTCACCGCGACAATGGCCATCTACGACACGATGCAGTTCATCGACTGCGACGTTTGCACTTACTGCGTCGGTCTTGCTGCCAGCGGTGGAGCGATCGTTCTGGCCGGTGGCACCAAGGGGAAGCGCTTCGTGCTGCCTCACTCCAAGGTCATGATTCACCAGCCTTATGGCGAAGTCGGCGGACAAGTTTCCGACATCGAAATTCAAGCCAAAGACATCCTCGATACGCGTCAGACGCTCAACGAGATCCTTTCGGCTCACACCGGCCAACCGATTGAAGTCATCGCGAAGGACACTGACCGAGACCGCTTCATGACCGCTCAAGAAGCAGTGACTTACGGGCTCGTTGATGAAGTGCTGAAACGGAATCCCAAGGACGCGAAGTAGTCGCAACCAGCGCGGGAATCGAGGCGGCCTTTCACACCATGTGAGACTCCTCGAAACCACGTTCAGAGCCCGTCAGTCAGCCGCTTCTTCCACGCTCTCGTTAGCGTGGCCAATCATTCAATTTGAAATCGCAGCCGACCCGCACACGGATGGAAATTATGCGTGAAATGAACAGCCTCATTCCGATCGTCGTCGAGAACACCGGGCGCGAAGAACGCGCCATGGACATCTACAGCCGGCTGTTGAAAGACCGGATCATCTTCTTGGGTACTCAGGTCAACGAGCACACGGCCAACGTGATCGTGGCACAGCTCTTGTTCCTGCAGTTTGAAGATCCCAAAGCCGACATCCACTTCTACATCAACTCGCCTGGCGGGTCAGTGACGGCCGGTTTGGCCATCTATGACACCATGCAATACATCACCTGCGATGTCGCGACCTATTGCATCGGCCAAGCGGCCAGTATGGGCGCTGTGCTGCTGGCAGCAGGTGCTGCTGGCAAGCGCAACTCGCTGCCTAACAGCCGCATCATGATTCACCAGCCATTGGCTGGGATGCAGGGAACGGCAACCGAGCTTGAGATCCACGCGAAGGAAGTCATTCGCATCAAGAGGAAGCTCAACGAGATCCTCATGAAGCACTCGGGCTGCTCGTTGGAAGCCATCGAACGAGATACCGATCGCGATAACTTCATGTCTTCTGAAGAAGCCAAGAGCTACGGCTTGATCGACAACGTCTTGGAGCGACTGCCGAATCCAAGCTAGTCGCCGTCGCTTTTGACTGTGATACATCGAGACCGCGATTCTCAAGCAAGCGTGAGTGCGACCGACATCGTTCGCGCAACCTACTTGGCTGAGAATCGCGGTTGATCGGTTTCAGGCTTCATCGACTTCGATCATGGCAGGCTTGGATGCCCGCCTTTCTCAGAATGGTCATGGAAGATGACGACACTCAACCCCATCGCGCAACTACGCAGCAAGCTCATGCTGCCGGTGTTGTTGTTGGCCATGTCGCTGGTGCCAACTGGTTGCTCGTTGTCGTCAAACCGCACTCAAGAACTGGTTGAAGCGCGGTTAAGGCAGCAAGAAGACGCGATTCGAGAACTCGAATCACGGCTGCGTCAAAGCCATGAATCCATCGCGGCACTGCAACAAGAAGCCGACTCCTTGCGGCTCGCTTCTCAACAAGGTTTGCAGCCCATTCCCCCCGAGCAGGCTGACCAAACATTTCGAGTCGCGAAGATCGAAGTCAGCTCGTTGATGAGCGGTGGAATCGATCGAGATCAGGAACCAGGCGACGATCAATTCACCGTGCTGTTGAGCCCTCGCGATGCTTCCGGCAACACGCTGCGAGTGGGCGGCGATCTCGAGATTGAACTCTTCGATTTTTCGAAGCCAAACGACAATCAGCGGATCGGGCATTGGCAGATCGGTCGAGCGAAGTCTGGTGACCTTTGGCACCAGGGTTTGGTCGGGACCGGCTATCAATTCACGACTCACTGGCAACAACAGCCGTCCTCCAGCGACGTGCACGTGCATGCTCGGCTGACGACGGTCGATGGTCGTCAATTCGATACGACAACCAAGCTGCGAGTCACCCCACCGCAAGAATCTCAATCCACCAATCCCCAAACGCTGACTTTCTCGCCACCGAAGTCCATCGGTCGAGCCAGCGTTTCGAAGGTGACTCAAGCCGGTTGGACTAAGTCCGCCGAGCCAGCAGCCACGCCTGCCGAACTCCCGGCCCAAGAACAGCAGGCCTTCTTACCCGACGAGTAACTCCAGCGTCTAGTTCGCTCGCCGGATCGAACAACGAAGACACTGTGCCACTCCCGTTTGGATGCTCCAGACACAATCTGTGATCGCCCGACGCGGCGGCCTTCATCTCACCGCAACCGGGAGAATCGGCAAGATCGTTAAAGTCGACCACCTCGCTTGGTCGACTTCCTCCGACTAAGGCTAGTCACGCGCCAGGGAGGGTGCGGACTGCGCCTCCAGGGAGAGTCGGATGAAGAGCCGGATCACGCGTAATCGTCGGGCAATAGCGCTCTTGTTGCTCGGAACAGCCGTTACCAGCGGCTGCCAGCGCGAGTGGTATCGCCAACAGGCGGACGAGGAAGCTCAGTGCCTCATCCAAGAAAAGACCTATGACCGGTGGTCGACTCCGTATCGCGGCGTGACGATGGATCCACGCAGCCGCTTTTACGACGGCAACGATCCCGTGCGCCCGCCCATGCCGCCCGATGACCCGGAATCACACCGGCTCATGCATCACGTCAACGGCAAGAAACAATGGCCCCACTGGCACGACAACGGCGACACCGAAGAGCTGCAGAACCCCGAGTGGCGATCACGGCTCCTGCAAGATGTGCGACTCACTGACGACGGTAAGGTCCTGCTGGCACTGCCCGATTCCGTGAAGCTCGCGCTGCTGCACTCACCGACGTTTCAGCAACAGCTCGAAACGATCTACCTCTCGGCATTGGACGTCAGCACTGAACGCTTTCGCCTCGATACGCAATTCTTCGGCGGCATCGGCGGCGGCTCGGGCGGACGAACGTTTTTCAATTCTTCGACCATTGGTCAAAGCTTCGATCGGAACCTCGCGAACCGAGACAACTCGCAAATCGGTTCGACCACGAACTTCGGAGTGCGACGTCAGTTGGCGACTGCAGGCGAGATCGTCATTGGCTTCGTCAACTCGTTCGTTTGGCAGTTCTCTGACGGTAAGAGCAACTTCTCCACATCGCTGTTGAACTTCAGCCTCGTGCAACCACTGTTGCGCGGAGCTGGTCGTCAGATCGCTCTCGAACAACTCACCATCGCCGAACGTACTTTGCTCGCCAACTTGCGAGCGTTTGAAGCGTATCGGCAGGGCTTCTACACCCAGGTCGCAATTGGCGAGAACAACGCCGTCGCACCCCAACGTCGCGGCGGTTTTCAGGGCACTTCAGGTCTGTCGGGGTTTACCGGCTTAGGCAGCGGCGGCTTCGGTGCCGTGGGTGACGCGACAGGTTTTGGTCGTACCACTACGGGCAACAACGCTGGTGGCGGTGGTGGTGGCGGTTCCGGTTCGGGCTTCGCAGGTGGTGGTGCGGGCACCGTCGGTGGCTTCATCGGCTTGCTGCAAGTTCGGCAACAAATCCGCAACACCGAAGCCAGCTTGAGAGCACAACTTCAAACTTTGGAATTGCTCGAAGCTCACTTGGATGCCGGGCTCATCGACATCGCTCAGGTCGATCAATTCCGCCAGAGCATCGAGACCGAACGAGCCAATCTCTTGCAGACGCGCAACGCCTTGCAAACTCAGCTCGACACCTACAAAACGGGTACACTCGGATTGCCTCCAGACCTGCCGGTCGAACTCGATGATGAGTTCATCAGGCCGTTCCAGTTGCTCGACCCAGGTCTGCAAAAAGTCCAGTCGGACCTGCAGCACATCGTGCATCGGTTTGGCGAGCTACCTGAGGACGCGACGGTTCAACAGCATCGCGAAATCCTGGCCGAACTCCTGTCGCTGAAGCCGCTGATTGATGAGCAATTCGAAGAAGTCGTTGCTGACCTGCAACGCTTGGAGGCCATCCGACTGCAACGCTTCCAAAAGATGGAGCTGATCGAGCAACGGCTCTTTGATAAGGACCGCACGCAGCTCGCAGAGAATTTGAAATCGCTGCGCAGTCGGTACGAAGATGCCATCAAGCAGCTCGATGATGTCGGCGAGAAAATGACTGCCGAGAACCTCAAAGAGAGCGGCAACCGAGTCATCAACTTCAACGGCGAGCTAGCCAACATCCTGAGTGAAGCCGCATTGATTCAGGCGCGAGCTCGCGTCGAAACAATCACAGCCGATGCACTCGATCTTACACCGGAACTCGCGTTGGAAATCGCGCGAGCCAACCGCTTTGACTGGATGAATAACCGCGCGGCCTTGGTCGATACGTGGCGACTTATTGAGTTCAACGCCAATCGACTGGAAGCCAACGTCGACGTCTTTGTAAGCGGCAATCTGGGAGCGACGGGGCACGACCCGCTGAAGTTCGGTACCGATCAAAGTTCGGTACAAGCAGGCGTTCGTTTCGATGCGCCGTTCAATCGACTCACCGAACGCAACGACTTCCGACAACAGCTCATTGTCTATCAACAACAGCGTCGTCAGCTCATTACGTTCGAAGACACGGTGCATCGCACCATGCGTCAGTTGCTGCGCGACATGGAGCAACTGCGAGTGAACCTCGACATTCAACGCCGAGCCGTCGCGATCGCCATTCGCCGAGCGGACCAAACGCGCGAGAACCTCAACAAGCCTGCGGCGCCTGCTCAGCCGGGACAAGCACAAGCTCAGTTTGGACCGACAGCCGCAACGAACTTGCTCACAGCGTTGTCTGACCTGCGCAACTCGCAGAACAACTTCATGAGCGTGTGGTTGAATTATTACGCTGGCCGTATGCGACTCATGCGCGAGCTGGGCATCATGCGTCTGGACGAAAGCGGAAATTGGATCGACGAGACAGTCAACGATTCGCTGCAACATGCCACCGGAGTCATCGAGCAGATTCCGCCAGACGTGCCGAAGAAGTGGTTCGATGCGTTGGATGCTGCTGATCAACGCGATCGATCAGGAGCAACCGGAGCACCCGCCGTCCCAGCTCCAGCTCCTGTTCTTCAGCCAGCACCAATCCTTCAACCGGCACCGGCATTGCCCGCGCCGGTTCCGCCAGCCGAGGACCGCACACCGCTCTTGCCCGAACCCAAGAAGTTACCATCTGGGGCGGCAGTCCAACCCAAGCCCCTGCCATCAGGCGTCGTCCCCACTTCGATGGGACTCAAAGCCGCAGTCGTTCCCGGAGCAACGGGATCAGCAACGCCGATCTCAACGACTCCTTCCACGGGATGGCGAGCAACGAAGTAGTTCGTGCCAGCGATCCGCAAGCCCGTGCTTTCGAATCATCACCAAACTCCGGTCGTGAAAGTCGGTCGTGCTTGGATGGTCCAGACGCTGCGAACAGCGTCTTCGCTTGCACTTCTTTGGAGTTCGCTCGCGTGGATCTTGCACCGAGTTGAGCTTTCAAATGCTCATCCCCAAGATGCCGTTCCCGCTTTGACCGAGCGGTTCCGTGTGGGCCAACTTCATGGGTGATGGCGTGAGCCGTCTGATGCCATCCAAGGGAGTGACTACGTTGACGACGACAACCGATTTTGAGCTGCCTCCGCCGAATGCCAAGCGCCGTGACGACGAGAGCACGACCGATATACCGGGCGTGAATAACTCGCCAATGCGAGCGCCCACTTCGCCAGCAAGTCCGTCCGACTCAAGTCTCGATCGATCCTCGCGGGGTTCCGCGAGCATGGGTTCGGGCACGACTGTCGGCGACTTCAAGATCATGGGGAAGCTCGGTCAGGGCGCGATGGGCGAGGTGTATCGAGCGACACAGCTCAGTCTGGATCGCGTTGTCGCGCTCAAATTGCTTTCAGCGGAATCGCGAAAGAACGCGGTACTCGCCGAACGCTTCCTGCGCGAAGCCAAGACACTCAGCGAACTCGATCATCCTCACATCGTGAAAGTGCTGTCGACCGGCGAACTGCAAGGGCAGATGTTCGCGGCGATGGAGTTCGTCGACGGCCAATCGCTCGATGATTGGATGAAGAAGCTCAAGCGATTCTCCGTCGCGGACTCGTTGCACATTGCCTTGGTTTGTGCGTGGGCACTGCAACACGCTCATAGTCGCAACGTCATTCACCGAGACGTCAAGCTCTCGAACGTGCTCGTCAACAGCAGCGGGCAATGCAAGTTGGTCGACTTTGGCATCGCCAAGATGCAGCAAGTTGATATGTCCGTGACGCTGGCCCGAGAGATCTTGGGCACTCCCGAGTACATGGCTCCCGAGCAGTGTGTTGATGCGCGCAACGTCTCGCCGCGATCCGATATCTACGCACTCGGCACCATGCTCTACGCGCTGTTGACTGGCGACATTCCCTTCCGCGCATCAAGCCTGGTGGAACTCGTTAGAGTTAAGCAACATGGCACGTTTCCAACGGCGAAGTCCATCAATCCTGATGTGCCGGAAAAGCTCGATCTTGTGATCTCCAAGATGCTGAGCCCCAGTCCCGAGCAACGATATGCCAACTGCCAAGAAGTCATCAAAGACCTAGCAGCACTGCGTCGTCATGGTGACTCACTGAGCTTCATCGGACGGCACGCCGTCGAAGTCTTTGGACCGTGGAGCTTGCAAGCTGCCGAAGCACCAAAGGCTCCATCTCTGAGTGACTCTGCTGGAAGACTTGCGACACCAGCTCCTGATCCAATTCTGGGTGGCGAGAAAGAGTGGTTCGTCCATCACAAGAACCGCTTGGGGAAGTCAGTCGTCTCGAAGATGCTCACAACCGAGCTGATTTCAGCGTTGGAGAAGAAGCTCGTTCCGCCCAATGCGGAAGTGAGATTCACTCCGTCCGAACCGTTTCAATCGATGGTGATGCACGTCGAGTTTCACCCCGTGCTCACTCGACTGGGCCTGAAGATTCCGAGCAAGTATTTGGACAAAGCCAAGTCCGGTGCTCGCAGTTCATCCGAATCGCAGAGCCACTCAGGTGGTTCCAAGAAGCGTCGCAAACGTCAGAACGAAAAGTGGGACTTACTCGGTCGCATCGCGATCGGACTGTTAGCGACCTACGGCCTAGTCCGTGGCGTCATGGATCTGATGGCGATGTGGAAGTAACCACGACGACAACGGTCCCTGACGCACTCTGAGTCGCTTCGTAACCGCAACCTCTTAATCGACCGTGATGAACTCATTGGTATTGAGCAGCACGTGGCACAGCGATGCGAGTGCGAGTTGGTCGGCAGTGAGCTTCAAGCGCGGCTCGGCGGACTTGAAGCCGTAGAACTTCTGGAAGTGTCGCCAGAGCAAACGTTGCTCGGACTCGGTCAACGCGCGGTTGAAGACCAGTAGCTCGGCGATGTCTCCGTTCCAGTCTTCGGTTTGATAATTGCCCTGCGTGCCGACGACGTAAGGCGAGTCTAACTTGCGGCCTTGCACCGGGGAGTTTTTCTTACCGATCTCGACATCGTTCTGTCGGACGACCGCTTGCTGCGAATCCGTAACTGCGGTGAGCAAGAAGTGCTGCTTCGATGAGTGCAGCGAACCCGCATAGAAGAAGTCATCAGTGAAGCGAACGGTGGCGTCGCCCGTCGTGCCTAAGAAGACCGAATTCACAATCGCTCCGGTCTTGCTGTTCCAGTTCGAGAAGATTTCTCGATGCCCGCCTGAACCTTGATCGCTCGCCACAGCCAAGATGCTGAATTGAGTCGATGTCACTATTTGCCCGGCAACATCGAGGTATTGCCGCTTGCCATTGAAACGCAGCGTCGGACGTTCGTTGATCGCACGGTCGACAAGCAGCGGTTGCTTCTGTGGATCCGTCTGTTGAGCGTCATGCTGATGGCTCGACAGGTCACGCCATTTCGAAACACGGCCACTGGCATCGGCTGTCACACCCGCGCTGGCCGCCAATCGCAAAACGAGTCCTTCAGTCACCGGCAGCTTGAGCACACCGTTCTCGATGACCATCGCAACTTCAGGCTCTTTGGAAGTCATCGGGTTCGCAATTCGCTGCCGCTGAGCAGCAACGTGAGCGAGTGCCGCTTGCTCCTCGCGAGCCGATGGATCTCGAGCAAGCACCGCGCGCCAAACAGCTCGCACTTGCTCGTGAGTTATCTTCGCATCGTTCGCAGCGTCGCCGTTCGGTCCCGAAGCAACTTCTCGACTTTGACCGACCCGCACTGCTAAGGCTTCGCTCTGCTCGTGAGCGAACGCGTTGTTGAGCAGCGCCAACGCCTGAGGAGCAACGATCGAAACATCGCGTTGCCCGCACGGCTCCGTTGAGTCGCAAAGATCGAACGTTGTCATCAACGGCGGCAGCAAGCTGCGTTGCATGTAAGTATAAATGCTGCGACGCCGTTGCTCGTCCGGCGAAGACGCGCGCCAGGCTGCGGACTTGCGAGACAAACCTTCGAGCGCCTCGGCCGAGATGTCTGGCTTAAAGCTCGGACCGCCAAGCTTTCGATCCAATCTGCCACTCGCGAGCAACAACGCATCGCGCAGTGCTTCAGCATCGAGTCGCTTTCGTTCCATCTTCCACCACAACCGATTGTTCGGATCGCGTGTGGCGTACTCGTCTTGCAGGGGATGTAACGACGATTGCACATAAGTCTGGGACATGACCGTCAACTTATGGAGCGGCTTCGCATGCCAGCCGTTTCGCTGAAGTTCGCTGGCCAGCCAATCGAGTAACGCCGGATGAGTTGGCTTTTCACCTTTGAAACCGAAGTTGTTGGGCGAACGCACCAGACCTTGCCCGAAGTGACCTTGCCACAGTCGATTCACAAAGACGCGTGCCGTTAGCGGGTTCTGAGGACTCGTGATCCACTGCGCGAGTTGCAGTCGGCGACGAGTGGTTTTCGAGTCGCTCGGCGCAGCTTCGATCGAATGCTTTAACTCAGAAACCAGCGAAAGTTGGCCAGGAGACACTGCTGCCAACGGATGTCGCGGATCGCCCTTCCGCAGCATTCTCAACGGAGGATGTTCGCGACGAATGTCTGTCCAACCCAGAACATCAAAACCCAGCTCATCCTTCGAAGGACCACCGAGCAGCTCTCGTCCACGCGCTTCAATCGGGCCAGCCCAAAAGGCATTCGCAACCTTGTAGTAGTCCGCTTGAGGAATCGGATCGAACTTGTGGTCGTGGCAACGAGCACACTTCAAAGACAACCCTAAGAACGCCGTACCAGTGACGTTCAGCAGGTCTTCCAGCCGGTCGTACTTGTACTCTTCAGCATCGTTCGGCTCGTCATTCCACGTGCCGAGTCGTAGGAAGCCGGTGGCGATTACCGTCTCTTCGTTGCGATCAGGCAGCTCATCTCCCGCGAGCTGCTCTGTCACGAAACGGTCATACGGTTTGTCAGCGTTGATCGCCTTGATGACCCAATCGCGATAACGCCAAGCCCCCGGCTTTTCTTGATCTCGTTCATAGCCACTGGTCTCGGCATATCGGACCAGATCAAGCCAATACCTCGCCCAACGTTCCCCGAAATGCGGTGAAGCGAGCAGTCGATCGACGACATTCTCATACGCATGCGGCGACCGATCGTCTTCGAAGGCTGCAATCTCCTCAGCCGTTGGCGGCAGCCCAATCAGATCCACGTAGACCCGCCTCAGCAGCGTTTGCCGATCAGCCGCCGGGGCAGGCTGGAGTTTTTCTTGTTCCAGCTTCGCGACGATGAAGGCATCGATCGGATTGCGATTGGGTTTCGGAAGCTCGACACGTTTGATCGGCTGCAGCGACCACCAGTCGCGACCAGCTCGGACTTCGCTTGTCGACTCATACAAATCGAGCACTCGCCCATCCGGCCACTTCGCTCCGCTGTCGATCCACTCCTTGAGAACGTCGATCTCACGCTGCGAGATCCGTTGAGACTTACCTTGCTTCTCCGGCGGCATCTCGCCGGCATCGACTCGCTTGAAGAGCAAACTGTCCGTCGCAGAACAAACCTTCAACGCAACTCCGCTGTCTCCGCCCTTCAACAACCGCTCGAGCTTCCCGACCGACAGATGCCCCGCGTCCTCGGTCTCGTTATGGCATTCCAAACATCGCTTTATGAGGACCGGAGCGACATCTCGTTCGAAATCGGCGGCCGCCAGGACATGACCTGCCATCCCAAAGATCAAGCAGCCGAGACAGAGAGCGACAGAAGTAATTCGATGCGAGCTCAAAGCCGTTCTCCCTGCTAATCGCGACGGTCGTTTTCGAGGCAGCCTAATCGCCGCGTGCAGCCAATCAATTCAGGCTCTTAGCCGAAACCGTCGCTTCACACTGACGAGGCACGCGGAGTTACTCTAAAAAGGGGGGCGAATAGAGTCGTTTCACCCGGATTGCTCAAAACAACGTCGCGCCTAGAATCCCCGCCACTTTGCGGCAGCGAGACGGGCCGCACGCGCTCTTCAAAACATAATCATCACTCAGGAGGCTTGCCCCCATGTCGACCAATCCCTTTGGCTCTCGCGCGACTCTGACTACGAATTCTGGGAAGGTCGACTACTTCCGACTCCGTGCTCTCGCTGACGCCAAGATTGGGGATATCGACACGCTGCCGTTCTCCATCCGCGTACTGCTCGAAGCCTGCTTGCGGAACGTTGATGACTTCATCGTCACTGAAGACGACGTTAAGCAGCTTGCGAATTGGAATGCTCCGAAGCCTGCCGAAGTCGAAGTGCCGTTCATGCCCGGTCGCGTTGTTCTGCAAGACTTCACCGGCGTGCCCGCAGTTGTCGATCTCGCAGCGCTGCGAGCCGCGATGGTTCGTATGGGCGGCGATCCGAAGAAGATCAATCCGCTCGTGCCTTGCGATCTTGTCATCGACCACTCGGTGCAGGTCGATGCGTTCGGCAGCGACTCGGCTTATCAGGACAACCTCAATCTCGAATTCGAACGCAATGGCGAGCGGTACCAGTTCCTGCGTTGGGGCCAACAAGCTTTCAACAACTTCCGAGTAGTGCCTCCGGCCACCGGCATCGTGCATCAAGTCAATCTCGAGTACCTCGCGAACGTCGTGCTGACGAAGGACGGCGTTGCGTTCCCGGACTCGCTCGTCGGCACCGATAGCCATACGACGATGATCAACGGGCTCGGCGTCGTGGGTTGGGGCGTTGGTGGTATCGAGGCCGAGGCGGTCATGCTCGGTCAGCCGATTTACATGCTCACTCCTGAAGTTGTGGGCTTCGAATTGACGGGCTCGCTCGCTGAAGGCGCGACCGCAACGGACCTCGTGCTGACCGTCACTCAGATGCTGCGTAAGCACGGCGTCGTCGGAAAATTCGTCGAGTTCTATGGCTCGGGATTGAATCGCCTCACACTCGCTGACCGCGCGACGCTCGCCAACATGGCGCCCGAATACGGCGCGACGATGGGCTTCTTCCCTGTCGATGATGAGACGCTCAACTACATGCGCAAGACCGGTCGACCGGCGAGCGTTGTGGATCTCGTTGAACGCTACATGAAAGAGCAAGGACTCTTCCGCACTGTGACGTCCCCGACGCCGCGATTCTCAAGCACACTGTCGCTCGACATGAGCACGGTCGAGCCTTGCATGGCCGGGCCGAAGCGACCGCAAGATCGCGTGCTCCTCAAGAACATGCAGCCCGAATGGAAGAAGGCTCTCGCGACGTTTGGTCGCACTGAGGCCGCCGCTCCAGTGAAGGTCGAAGATGCAAAGCGTCCATGCGAAATCACCGACGGCGCTGTAACAATTGCTGCTATCACGAGCTGCACCAATACGAGCAACCCGTCCGTGCTGATCGGTGCCGGTTTGCTGGCGAAGAAGGCCGTCGCAAAGGGCCTGACCGCGAAGCCGTGGGTGAAGACGAGCCTTGCTCCCGGCAGCCGCGTTGTCACCGAGTACCTCGACAAGGCCGGGCTTGCTCCGGCACTGGCCGCTCTCGGTTTTCAAACGGTCGGCTACGGCTGCACGACTTGCATCGGTAACTCGGGCCCACTGCCGGATGCGGTCGGTGCGGCAGTGACAAAGGGCGATCTCGTCGTGTCGTCCGTGCTGTCGGGCAATCGCAACTTCGAAGGCCGAGTGAACCCGCTCGTCAAAGCAAACTACCTCGCGAGTCCGCCGCTCGTCGTGGCATATGCCATCGCAGGCACGACCGACATTGATCTTACGAAGGACGCGATCGGCAAGGATTCGTCGGGCAATGATGTGTTCCTCAAAGACATTTGGCCGACGCAAGCCGAGATCAACGAGACGATGTCGACGGCGATGAGCCCCGAGATGTTCACGACTCAATACGGCAACGCGACGAAGGGACCGCAGCAGTGGCAGTCGATTCCGACGTCAACCGGCGACCTTTATCAATGGGATTTGAAGAGCACCTACGTGCAAGAGCCGCCGTTCTTCGTCGACATGGAGCCGACGCCGTCGCCGATCAAGAGCATCGAGAACGCTCGGTGTTTGGTGTCGGTCGGGGACTCGGTCACGACGGATCACATCAGCCCGGCCGGATCGATCAAGAAGGATTCGCCCGCCGGCAAGTTCTTGCTCGATTGCGGAGTCTCGGTCGCAGACTTCAATCAATACGGAGCCCGTCGCGGCAACGATCGCATCATGACGCGCGGCACGTTCGCGAATATCCGCTTGAAGAATCTCCTAGTCCCCGGCACCGAAGGCGGTATTACAAATTACCTGCCAACCGGCGCGACGATGCCGATCTACGACGCTTCGGTGAAGTACAAAGCGAGTGGCACGGCACTCGTCGTGCTCGCCGGAGCCGAATACGGCACGGGTTCCTCGCGCGACTGGGCGGCGAAGGGCACGTACTTGCTCGGCATCCGCGCGGTGATCGCGACCTCGTTCGAGCGTATTCACCGTTCGAACCTCGTTGGCATGGGAGTCCTGCCTCTGCAATTCCGAGAAGGCGAGAGCCGCGAAACGCTCGGCCTCGACGGCACCGAAATCTTCGACATCGCCTTGAACGACAACCTCAAACCGCGTCAGGCCGTCGAAGTCACTGCTCGCAAAGCCGACGGCTCGGCGGTGCATTTCGTAACCACCTGCCGCATCGATACCCCGGTCGAAGTCAAGTACTACCGCAACGGCGGCATCCTCCACACAGTGCTTCGTGACTTGGCGAAGTCGTAGATCACACGACCGCTTGATGTATCGCTTGCGAGCGAGGCCACTGATGTTCGTCAGACGTCTCAAGACGACTGGCACATCAGTGGCCTCGTTCGTTTTCTTACTGCTCAACGTTTCCGATGGGTCGAAGCTCTTCGCCGTTGCGTTTGGTGAGCGAGTCTCCGAGTTCTCGACGCGCGATTTCGGCGTAATCCTTCAACTTAGCCACCACGTCAGGATGAGCGTCCGCAACATTCGTTTGCTCACCAATATCAGCGACAAGATCAAACAGCGCGAGCTCCGTTTGCTTCTCAACGTATGGCCCCGGCTTGCCATCACGTCCGCCTTCTCGAACAAGACTTCGGTAGGGATGCGGGAAGTGCAACTTCCACTTTCCAGATCGGACCGCGTGCAGCTCTCGCCCCCAATAGAAGTAGTACGACTCGTGTGGCGACTTCGCATTCGGACGTGCCTGCAACACCGGCAGGATGCTGCGGCCATCGAGTTTGTTTGGTGGCAATTGAGCCCCTGCAATCTCCGCAATGGTCGGCAGCACATCGATGGTGGCAGCCACTTCATGAGTCACACTGCCCGCCGGAATCTTGCCGGGCCACCGAGCCAAACAGGGCACTCGTTGGCCACCTTCCCATGCAGTGCCTTTGCCCTCACGCAGCGGGCCTGCCGAGCCAGAGTGGTTGCCGTAGGAAAGCCACGGACCATTGTCTGACGTGAAGATAACTAGCGTGTGCTCATCGAGATTGAGCCGCTTCAAGGTCTGCAAGATGGTGCCGACAGACCAATCAATCTCAGAGATCACATCACCATACAACCCCGCCTTTGACTTTCCTTGGAAGGAGCCACTGGCATAGATCGGCACGTGCGGCATCGAGTGCGGAACATAGACAAAGAACGGTTCGTCTTTGTGTTGTTCAATGAAACTCACTGCATGCTCGGTGTATTGCCGAGTCAGCAACGATTGATCGTCAGCAGTGACCTTCGCATTGATGACTTTGTCTCCCGAGATCAGCGGCAGATCTGGATAAGACTTTCCGCCCGTTGGATGAAATGGCCACATGTCGTTGGAGTAAGGCAGTCCAAAGTAATCATCGAAGCCATTGCGAGTGGGCAAGAACTGGGGAGCGTCACCGAGATGCCATTTGCCATAGATCGCAGTCGCGTACTGCTTCTGCTTCAGGACTTCAGCGATGGTCCACTCTTGCGAGTTAATCCCCACCTTGGACTTGGGACCAAAGGCTCCAAAGACCCCGACTCGATTCGAATAACAGCCGGTCAACAACGCAGCTCGTGAAGCCGAGCAAACGGCTTGCGAGACATAGAAGTCAGTCAGCTTCATGCCCTCTTGAGCCATGCGATCAAGATGCGGAGTTTCAATCTCCTTGGCACCAAAGGGGCCAATGTCCGCATACCCGAGGTCATCAGCAAAGATCACGACAAAGTTTGTGGGGCGATCGGCTGCCGACGTTGGAGTTATTGCCCCGGATACAATCAGCACCAGGCCACACAACCAACCAATGACGTTCAAGCTGATTCGACGCATGGTCGGATCCTTTGGGAGAGTGAATCGCGTTGCCAAACCCTGATTAGCAGCATCGACGAGGTCCGAATCGCCGCTCGCGATATCAGAGCATCATCAAACCACAGCATTCCCAATGCGCGTTCAAGAGGCGTCAGAGCCAACATCAACGTAGTCTCAGAGGCCGTGCTGATGAAGTTTCTCGCGGCCTTAGGCCACGGGCTCTAAGGGCGGTCGCACGTCTGGTTCGATTTGATATCCATCAGCCAGGGCGTTCGTCATGTTGAAGAGACCCGCAACAGCGAGAACTTCGCCGAGTGTTTCGTCGTCAACGCCAAGCTTCTTCAAGGCGGTTGTGTGAGAATTCACACAGTACGAACAGCCGTTTGTGGCCGACACTGCAACTGCAATCATCTCGCGAGTGCGAGCGTCCAAACGCGAAGTCCGCCCCGCTGCTTCGGGATGCATGATCGACTTCAGCGCCGTCCAAACCATCTCTAATTGAATTGGGTTGGTCGCCAACGTCCGCCAGAAGGCTGGAACAAAGTTGATGCTCTTCGTCTGCTTGATGTCAGCAAAGATTTCCGCGACTCGGCCAGTCGCCTCTGATTCTTCGATGAGTTTCACCGTTGCCGAGCGAATTGTTTCCACGGCAGACCTTCCCTTGATGTGTGGAACGAGGATCAATCCAACAAAAAACCGCTTCCGCCGAGTTGCCTCAGCGGAAGCGGTTGAGTTTAGCTTAAGCACATTAAGAGATGTGCTTGCCAGCGGTCTGGCTTAGTAGCGATCACGGCCCCCGCCGTAACCACCGCCGCCACCTCCGTAACCACCACGGCCGCCGCCACCCCCTCCGTAACCACCGCGACCGCCACCACCACCACCGCCAAAGCCCTTGTTTTCCTTCGGACGAGCTTCGTTAACGGTCAAAGGACGGCCATTCCAATCCTTGCCGTGCAAACCGCTGATGGCGGCTTGAGCTTCTGAATCCGACGACATCTCGACGAATCCAAAGCCCTTCGAGCGGCCAGTCTCACGGTCGGTAATGACCTGAGCTGAAGCCACCGTTCCGTGCTGCGAGAACAACTGCTGCAGATCACTGTCGGCCGTAGTGTAGGGGAGATTTCCGACGTACAACTTCTTACCCATGAGGGTCTCCTAAAACCCCGTCCTTCGCTTCAACTTCCCCACTCGGGCAGTGACTTCAGACGGCAAACCAAAAACAGACTCTGTCAGAGTGACGAACCCCAACAGTTTTTCTCATCAAAGCGCGGCAACTTGTAAGTCAGTCCCGCTGGTCCGTCCAGACTCAACAGTGCTCCGTCTGCCATCTTTCGATTTCTTTATGCAGGCCTGCGGTACAGTGAAACTCTTCGGATCGAGGCGGGACACTAACTGCTAGCCTCTTTGTTGTCACTGACAGAATTCACATCGAAACACCACGAAGATGTGAATCAACGCAACCGGCGCCTTTCGGCACAAACGGCAAAGCGTTTAAGCCTCGGCAACAGCTCGCATCTTTTCGAGCCCTTCTTGAGCAACTTCCAAGGCGTCGCGTTCGTATAGATCAGGCCGAAACAGCTCGAGCGACAGCCAGCGTCGATAGCCGATCTTCCTCAGGCCATCGCAATACAGCTTGAGGTCACAAATTCCTTCTCCTGGCATCACTCGATCCGCGTCAGTCAGCAGATTCGAAGCGGGGCTCGCCGGAGAATCATTGAAATGCGATACCGCGATCTTGTCAGCTGGCAAGGTTCCCACAGACGCCATCGGCCCTCCCCCACGGAAGCAGTGGAAGGGGTCAATCACAATGGTCGCATCGGGATGGCCACACTTTTGAATCACGTCCCACGCCGCTTCGATGGTGTTGATGTCGTCGACAAAGCCCAGGTACTCCATCGCGGGCTTCACACCAAATTGCCGACCGATCTCCAGCAATTCGTAGTAGTTCTTGGCACCCAGCGCATGATCGGCCTTACCTGCCGGAGGACCTGCGATCGCATGTGGAGCACCGACAGCGGCCGTCTGCGCAAGACGGCGTTTGATCTCATCCATCTCCCGAGCGTGCTCTTCGCCGGTCGTATCAAACCAGCCTTTGAGATAGATCGTGGTGGGAGCATGCACTCCGTAGTCATCGAGTGCCTTGCGAATGTCGGCGAGCTGCCCGCCCGATTGAAGGTAGAGATCGATGTCGTCATGCCAAAGCTCGATGCCCTCATACCCCGCTTTCGCTGCGATGCGGATCTTGTCGAGTATCGGAGTCGGTTTGATGGTGCTGGAGTTCAAGCAGTACTGAAAGCTGGCCATGCAAGATGCCTCATGAAGTTGTGAATTGAAACCAAGCTCGTCCCCAGGAATGTAACTCCGAGTAATGCTGAAAGTAGCTTCGAGTGAAATGCTCTTCTCACAACTCACATTGACCAACTTCTTTTGCTGCGCATAACGTCCGACCGCTTGATGTGACGCCAAGATGGCGTTGCTTGGGTGATGATCGCCCTCAGCGCGGAGGACTCTCTGCGCTGAGGGCTTTTTCGTTTTATGGCCTCATGTTGGAGCAGCGAGCATCGTCCACAGGACGAGAACTTGATCTCGCAAACGCAGCATGTCGGCCGCATCTGAAGGCGAAAGGATTCCGCCATGAGACGCTGGCTCTCTCAAAGTTTTATCGCTCTTTATCTGGGCATTTTGGCATTTGGCATCGGATCGCACGGCTTCAAGTACTGCGACAGTTGCCATCCCGGCATGTACTTGGTCGTCTGGGACATGTTCTGCGGTTGGTCCACATGGGAACAACGATTACACGTCATCGGCGAAGGTGAGAGCGGGACTTACTACCGGCTCGCTCCTGGACCATGGGGTGACTACCAGCCCTACAGCAATCTCAGCCGGCATCATTACGACAACTTCGGTAGCCATACCGGTCGCTTGGCCGCCAACTGCCTCAAGCACACCGATCACGAACCCATGCGAAGAGTGTTCGTCGTCGAGGAGTCGTGGAATAAGAAGTTCAACTTGCCGCCATCGCTGAACCCAAACGTCGTCCCCGTCAACGATGAGAAATTCACCTATCTCTATTTGCGGGATGAGCTGAAACCCGACGGCACGCCCATCGTTCGGCGCGCTCCTTGGCATCAACTGCAAATGACTCGGTCAATTTCCGAGAACCCTCGCCTGCATGCTCAAGCCCGTCATGGCACTCCGGTGATGCTGGCTGACGGAGCTGCCAATCAAGTGGCCGAAGTTCCGCACTAATGAGTGCGGTGCCGACACCAACGACCGATTGAGTGCGACTTCAACTTCCCCCTGCAAACCAATACTCGTCATTTGAAACGACCAAGCGTCTTCAAGGAGTTCGTTCATGTCTGCTTCTTACCCGCTGAGCGATCATCGTTCGCTTCGAAGTTCGTGGCAGTCGTTCTTCTATCGCGAAGAAGTTCCCTTCAGTCTCGCACTGCTGAGAATCCTCTTACCGCTCGTCTTGTTGATCGTCGTCGTCCCACGCTGGATACACAGTCGCGAGCTGTATTCGACGGACGGCGCGGCAGCCCCTCTGGCTCTCAATTATGGATGGCCGGACTTCTTTCCCGAGCCCAATGGAACCGTCGCCGTGGCGTTGGTTTCAGTCCTCGCAGTCACACTTCTGATGAGTGCTGCAGGCTGGTGGACTCGAACTTCGTTGCTGCTATCGGCTGGATTATTCGGCTATCTCAACATGCTCGACTGCCTCAGTTCGATCACCAAGTACTCGGTCATCTCCACTCACTTTCTAGTGTTGCTCGGACTCTCGAACTGCGGCGCAATCTGGTCCGTCGACAGCCTGTTGCGACCGAGTTCGTTACCCCGTCGTCGAGTCTTCGGAGTCGAGACAAGAATGCCCGTCGCTGTTGTCTGGCCGAGACGCCTCATTCAGTTGCTCATCGGCCTGATCTACTTCGGAGCAGCCACCACCAAGCTTCAAACAGAAGCTTATTTCACAAGCGATCAATTGCGCTGGTGGATGATGACCAACGTCAATCGAGCTAACCCAATGGGCGAATGGCTGTCGGCTTATCCGAGCATTCTGATCGCCATGGCCTACGCCGCGATCGTTTGGCAAATCATCTTCGTCTTCATTTCGTGGCGAGGGATTGGCCGCCTGTTTGCGTTGGGCTTCGGAGCAACATTTCACTTCTCAACAGCTCCGCTGTTGGGCATCTACGTGTTTCCGATGGTCATGATTTCGAGCTATGTCAGCTTCTTCGATGAAAAGGACATGCTTCGAATTGGTCGTTGGGCTCGCGGTCTGGGACTCGATCAATGGCTGACGCGACCTGTCCACATTCCGAAGTGGGCCGCATCCAGCCTGGCCTACGTGACCGTGTTGCTAGTGACTTCCGCAGTGGGAGTTGCAGCCGAGTACGTGATTGATCCGTATGGCGAACGTCGCCCCGAAGGCAAGTACCCCTTGCCGGTCTTGGAAGCCGGCTTCTTCGAGCGAATCCCCCGCGAACCTGAAGCGATTCGAGAAACGGACAAGTACCACACGGTTACAATTGGCACCGACCTACTCGGCGGCGTCATGATGAATCTGCGCAACCAGTTTAAGCGCGACGAACGGTTCCTCGTGCAAGTCAGCCTGACGCTGCTGCATGGCGATCAATGGATCGAATGCAATTTGCTCGACCCCGAGGGACGGCTCGTGCAGCAAGTTGGTCAAGTCGTCCCTCGCGAGAGACTACGCGCCGAATGGCAATTCAAAGTTCCACCCACGCTACCGACGGGGACCTACTCAATCACGGTGCGAAGCGGAGGTCAGGAGATCGCCTGCCGTCCGGTGGAGATTCATTGAGCTGACGACCTACATTCCCAAGACGAGTTGCTGTCGTCGCGTCGAAGCCGGTTTTCGATGCGACGATTTGCGTGCCAGATGGCGATCGTCGCCGCTTGGTAGCAAGTCGCGACTCGCCTCTCACGGGAATCTCGCCGCGAATGTATCGAGTACTTCTGACTCTGTTGTTGTTCGTGACATCCACGGCTGCTGCTGCCGACTTGCCATTGGGCGAGTTTGATTTCCGCAAGCCCGACGTTGCGAAACGTTGGAAAGCTCTGCATGACGTCAAGTCTCTGGAAGCCACACCCGACGGACTCAAGGTGTCCATCAACGGCAGCGATCCCTACTTCCGAGGACCGCAGATTGACCTTCCAGCCGATGTGCCTCTCTTGATGAAGCTGCGGCTTCGCTCTGACACCGGAGGCACCGGACAAGTCTTCTATTCCAACGGCCCCGAACTTGAGACTCGTTCCGTTCGCTTCCCGGTACCTGCCGGACAATCTCACGAAGTACTCATTCCGATTCCGGCGCTCGGCCCTCAGCATCATTTACGGATCGATCCCCCTGGAGATCGCGGGGTCTGCGTCTTCGAGAATCTGTCGTTCCATAAGCTCTGGCAAGCCACCGCCCCGAATTGGCAACGTCCAATGGCCCCGGTCCTTGGAGCCGATCCACTGACGATCAAAGCCGGTGGCATAACGTTGCGTCACGCTCAAGCTGGACTCGGTGAATTCGAACTCTCGTTCAACGAGCACGTCGTTGCGTGTGGCCACAATCGACCTATGTTGGGATTGCGTCGAGGCACCGAGACTCAATGGCTCGACCTCCGTCAGCGAGCGCGCGTTTCCTCGAAGCACACCGAGCAAGGAATGCTGCTATCGTGTGTTTTCACGGACGACGATGGCGGTAATTGGAGCCTCTCGCAGTCGTTTCAACGTGGAAGCGGATCCGCCATCGAGGTCGAAGTCGCGTTGTCCGTCGACCAAGATCGCGAACTCCTCTTCGCCCCACTGCTTTTGATCCACCCAGGACTAGGCACGCACCAGAGTCGAAAGTCGCAAGGCTTATTTGCTGGTGTTGAGTACCTCGAAGACGAACCCAGCAGTTCCACGGCTGATATCGAAGGACCAGCCGCACGTCGCCTCGTCCCTGACGAAATCAAGCTGACGTTTCCGCTCATGGCGATCAGCGCTGAAAAGCATTTCGTCGCCGTGAAATGGGAGATGTCTCCCAATGTGGCGGCCCTCTTCGATAGCCCCGATCGCACCTTTGGTTCGGGTTCGCACGCGATGGGACTTATTGCGCCTGCATCAGATGGAACAAGCAGAGAGGATGGCGCCCTCTTGCCCTTCGAACCATCCCGCCTAACAGCAAACCAACCCCTCAAAGTGAAGGCAACTCTGCTGGCGGGTCTGGGAGACACCGTTGTTCCTGCGGTGAAAGAGTATTGGCAGCGCAGCAACCCATTGAACCATTTGCCGGACAAGACCAAGCAACGACTCATCGAGGAATATGTTCCACTCGCAGCAGCAGGCTGGCTCGATACACCATTGAGAAAAGATGGTCACTTCGCCCATGCCATCGGAACTGGAGACTTTCGTCACCAGCCCGCTGGCGACGCAGTATGGATGCTGGAATGGCTAGCAAATCGAACCTCTGACCCCACTCTCGCGGCGAGACTGCGATCAACTTCTCAACAAGCTGCGACTTCAATCCCTATCCCACAAGAGTACTTCTCACGTGTCGGCCATCTGAGACATCCAGTCCTACCCTTGCTAACCGGTCACGCTGCCGCCGTCATTCCTCATGTCCGCCAGCACGGGCTCAACATTTTGAAGCAATTCGATCCCGACGGAGTCGTTCGCTACCACCCAACTCCTGGCCGCATGGACTTCAGCCGAACCCAACCATCACGTGAAGCCAACGGCCTCCACGCGGCAGTCGTTTGTGATCTCATCAACGCCGCGCTCTTCTGCGGCGACCAAGAACTCATCAAGTCCGCATTGAAAGCTTTACGCCAACTCGACCGCTACGACGGCACAGTCCCACGCGGAGCGCAAACCTGGGAGATCCCGCTCCATACCCCAGACATTTTGGCGTCCGCACATCTCACTCGAGCCTATTCACTGGGCTTCCAACTCACCGGCGATGACGCATTCCGCCAACGAGCTAATTACTGGGCTTGGACCGGGGTGCCCTTCGTCTATCTTCGCAAACCAACCCAGCACGGAATCGGTCCATACGCGACAACTTCCGTCCTGGGAGCGACTCATTGGCAGGCTCCCGTTTGGATCGGACTCCCGGTCCAATGGTGCGGTGCGGTCTATGCTGACGCACTCACCACCCAAGGCGGTGATTTACTCCCCCTCGCCGACTTAATCACACTTTCTGGAATGCAACAGGTCTATCCCCTTGGCACTCCACACCAAGGGCTTCTCCCTGACTCCTTCAACCTGCGCACTCAATCTCGCAATGTTGCCGATATCAATCCGGGAACATTCCAACCTCTCGCGATGCGACTCATTGACAATGCCACCTCTTATGAAACACACGCCAAACAGATCGGGGATAATCACCTTTTGATTCACGCTCCGGGCAAACTGACCGAGCTAACTACCAAATCGCCTGGCCAACTTTCATTCAACGTCCACTCAACCATACGAAATGAATACTCGCTTTTGATGAACGGCGTCCCGCAACCCCCATTCGTTCGACTCAATGGTAAATCGATAGAACTGTCCCGAAGCTGGATTCCCGAAACCAAAACCCTCATTCTGCAAACCCAAGGCCAAACCACAGTCGAACTCGATTGGCAATAATGTCACCCAACCGCGCCGCCGATCCAATTAAAACCACAAGAACCCCACTCCCCAAGGGCAAATTAATAATGACAACTCGGCTAATTACCATAGTTCTGCTCTCCACTATCGCTATATCCACTGCAGTTCGTTCGGCGGATCCAAAGCCGTCCTTCAGCACGATAATCCGCCAAGAAACTCGCTCGACGTTCCGTAAAGTCGCTAACTATGTAACCTCAAATCCTCAAGCTCCAGACGCGAACCTAGCTTGGAAATGGCTATTTACGACCGCCATTGAACAGCGCATTGAAGACGAAGCGATCCCATTTGCAGAAACGTACCTCAAGTCGGAAAAGCCAGACCCGCTCGTGAAAGCGATGGCTCAGCAAGCTCTCATCTTCGGCCTCGCCCGCTCAGGAAAAGCCGATGACGCCGTTGAACTTTTCGAATCTCAACTCCGCTTCGCCCGACTCCAAAACGGCCGTGAGATTGCGGATTTCGGCACCCAACTCGCAACCACATTAAGAGTCTCAGGGCACTTTGATGCATCGAAAAAAGTCTTTGAAGCTACCGCCAATAAATTCTTCCTCGACGGCGATCTTCGCGCCATGTGCGAGAATAAAATTGCAAAACTCAATCTTCTGAATAAGCCTGCACCCTCAATTGATGCAATTGATACAAAAGGCGTCTCCATCGGCCTTTCTGACTACAAAGGAAAGCTCATTGTCATCGACTTTTGGGCCACTAACTGCGCCCCTTGCATCGATGAATTCCCAAATCTCAAGGCGATCTACACTGACCTGAAAGCAGACGGCGTCGAAATCATAGGTATCAGTCTCGATGGCGACGCTGCCTTGGTGGATGCATTCTCATCCCGGTATCAACTCCCGTGGAGAATGATCACAACCGACGCTTCGGTCGAGGAATTTCGCAAAAAATACCATGTCCGCAAAATCCCATCACTTTATGTCGTCAACCAATCGGGGGACGTCGTCCAATACGACATTCGGGGAACGGACCTTCGCGAAACCCTTCAAAAACTCCTGCAAAAATAGCATTTAGACATCCTCACCAATTCTAAAGCCATCGCGTTCCAAAGACTGTCGGTTTCTTGACACCGCAAACTGGTAGAACTAAAAGCCTGCGTCCACCCGCCTTTGCTTTTAACGGGCAAATGCGGACAAATCATTCATCGTTCCACGCAAATAACACCGGAAGCGAACAAGACGCAACTAGCCAGCGGGACCTAATCCAACCATTTGAGGCAACCCTGAGCGTCGCACCACCGCCGTAAGTCGGAAAGTAAGATCAATGGCCAAGAAGAAGACTGCAGTTAAAAAGAAGTCGGCCCAACCGTCAGCAGAACGCAGCAAACCAGCAGTCTCTGCGCCAAAGCGGCGACCAACATCTGAGAGCCTACTTCCTCAAATCTCGAAGCTAGATCAGCAGATTCTCAAACTGATAAATGAACGAACGGCTCTTGCGGTTGATTGGATTTCTGCCCAAGAAAATGTCCGACAAGCAGTCTTCACTCCGCAAATCGACGACGAGGTCGTTGCCGCAGTACAGCAAGCCAACTCCGGCCCCGTAACTAACGACGCGATCCGATCAATCTTCCGACAACTTATCAGCAGTGCTAGACGGAGCGTCAAAACTCAACGAGTCGCATATCTCGGCCCGTCACACAGTTATTCGCACCAAGCGGCAATTGAACGATTCGGCGAATCGGCCGATTTGATACCTGTAACCACAATCGCCTCTGTATTTGAAGAAGTTAACCGTGGGCATGCAGAATTTGGTATCGTACCCATCGAAAACAGCACCGATGGACGCATAGTTGATACACTTGACATGTTCACACGGCTCCCGCTTCGTATTTGCGGGGAAGTCCAAATCAGCGTTCAACATAACCTCGTTGCTAAATGTAGTCGCAGCGAGATCATGGAGATTTACAGTAAACCACAAGCTTTTTCTCAGTGCCGAAATTGGCTGAATCGCCACATGCCGCAGGTCAGGCTCCATGACGTTACGAGCACATCCACAGCTGCGCAGCTTGCACGAGACAAGCCTGGGGCAGCAGCGATAGCAAGCTCAAAGGCTGCAGCGGAATACGGACTCCAAGTAATCGCCGAATCCATCCAAGACAACAAAAACAATGTTACTCGATTTGCTGTGATCGGAGATTTAGCCCTGAATCCAACAGGCGGAGATCGCACGGCTCTACTGCTCCAAATCCCACATAAACCTGGAGCATTGGCAGATTCACTAACGATCTTCAAAGACAACAAGATCAACCTCAGTTGGATAGAGTCCTTCCCACTTCGCCAACCCGAAACTGGTTACCTTTTCTTCCTCGACTTCGAGGGCCATCAAAAGGACGCCAAGGTGAAGCGAGCACTCGAAGCTCTGGCCAAAAACGCTGTTCGACTGGAAGTCCTCGGATCGTATCCCCGGTGTGACATGGTTAATTAACAGCACAGCGATCCTACAACCTTAATAATCCCATCGCGGCAAGTCCGCACGTTCAAACCGCGACTCTCGCCAGCTGGCCGAATTCACGGCACCGCAGGGCGCGAGGTCGCGGTTAAGCGATTTAGTGACCTTCAGAAAAACAAGACAAAAATGCGAAAACTGATGGTGGTCGGAAACTGGAAGATGAATCTCACATCTTCAACAGCGAGTGAATTAGCAGTTCAGATTCGAGACGGCAGTACCACTAATACCAATACGGTCGAAGTCGTCTTTTGTCCCCCAGCTCCTTATCTCAAATTGGTGTCAGGACTAATCGAAGGAACCTCAATTGGCCTCGGCGGGCAAGACGTTTCAGGAAAAGGGCCGGGAGCCTTCACCGGCGAAACTGCAGCCGAAATGCTACTTGACGTTGGATGCAAGTGGACCATCATCGGACACAGCGAGCGACGGACTTACCACAACGAAACAGATTCTGTCATCAATCAAAAAATTAAGCGTGCGATCCAGTTGGGATTAAATGTTTTTCTTTGCGTCGGCGAGAAGAAAGAAGAACGACAAAATAATCAGACTGAAGCGCTCCTAGAAATGCAGTTGAATGGCGCATTCACGGATCTTGAAACTTCAGCCTTAGAGAGAATCGTAATCGCATACGAGCCTGTATGGGCAATCGGGACGGGGCTCGTTGCAACAAACGAACAAGCAGAAGCCGCTCATGCCTATATACGAAGCTGGATCTCGACGCGTTTCGGAGCATCTGTAGCCGGCGACATGCGGATTCTATACGGCGGCAGCGTCAAAGCCGACAACGCACTCGGCTTACTGTCGCAACCAAACGTAGATGGCGCGTTGGTTGGCGGAGCAAGCTTGGATGCAAAGAGTTTTAACTCAATCATTCAATCTGCAGCAGACTCTTCTAGCACGAAATAGTTTAACACTCATCTCAACCCGCTAATTCGTCACGCCAAAAACAAGCTATCCAGCACCTCGATTTAAACTTCTTGAATAAAACCTGATTCCCGGCCAGCGAGAACCTGTCTCAGAGGAAATGCGACTCATGCCCACGTTTATGCTGCTACTAACAGTCGCCTTAAGCGTCTTTCTAATCCTCCTGATTCTCATTCAACGCGGCCGCGGCGGCGGACTAGCCGGCGCATTCGGTGGTGCTGGAGGACAGAGTGCCATTGGCACCCGGGCCGGCGACGTATTCACGAGAATCACCATCGTCGTAATTCTACTGTGGTTCATTCTCAACGCAGTCACCGGCATCATGATGCGGAGTGAAACGAAGGTTTATCGGGGCACTAAACAGCCTTCGAAAGCGTCGTCGGACAACAAGTCGATCGATTCAAAGCCTACTACACCCGAGACTACTACGACCGACGAAGAGGCGACTTCGAAGGTTTCTGCTGACAACGGCTCTACACCGGTAGACACCACTCCTAAAGTGGAAGATTCAAAGCCAGGAACCAGCACTCAAAAGAGCGGCGAGTGATTCATTACCTGTTTGTACTAGGCCAAATTGCCATAGCACCATATAGAGGTCGCTCCCGTGCTAATTAGCATGACCGGGTTTGGACAAGCGGCTAAGTCGACCGCAGAATTCGAAATATCTGTCGAAGTCAAAGCCGTCAACAATAGGTCTTTAAGGATTTCCACACGAATACCAGAATGCGCATCTGCGATAGAGCCTGAAATTGAACGAGCCGTTCGGGATCACGTTGCACGAGGGACAGTTAATGTCAGCTTGCGAGTGAGTGCGGTTGGGCGGAGCAACCGGTATCAACTCGACAATGCTGTATTGCAGGGCTACTGGAGTTCGCTCCGGGCTGTCGCAAGCCAAATGACGCTTTCAGAAGAATCTTTGGCAACAAACCTACTTTCTCTACCAGGAGTAGTGGCAGATCGATTTGGTGACCGATTCGATGTTCGGGAACAATGGCCATTAATAGACAGCGTTTTAACGGACGCATTAAATGCCATGACTTCCTTCCGAAAAGCGGAGGGGCAGGTTATGGCGGATGGCTTAGCCCAACTCTGCAATGAGATGAGAAGACAGCTCGACATTGTTCGCACCCGCACAAAGGAACTAGTCCTTGAATACCGAGACAAACTGATCCAGCGTGTTACAGAACTCTTAGCGGGAACCGTAGCTTCGATTTCGCCCGCCGACATCGTTCGAGACGTCGCCATATACGCAGACCGCTCCGATATCAACGAAGAGATCACACGACTAACCTGCCACCTCGATCAATTCATAAAGCTATTGTCAGACAGAGAGTCTCAAGGGCGCCGATTGGATTTTTTGAGCCAGGAGATGGTACGGGAGATTAACACAATCGGCTCAAAAACAGCGGATGTCCAAGCGGCTCATTGCGTGGTTGAAATGAAGCTAGCGGCAGAGCGAATTAAAGAGATCCTACAGAACGTTGAATAACAAATAGCGAGCCAGAGCTCGGGCGCAGACTATGATGGAATCATCCCATGAACAATTTGGAGATCGCACTGTTGTAATCCTTTCAGGGCCAAGCGGCAGTGGAAAGTCGACGATCGTGAATCGACTTATGACCGAATGCCCGATTAAATTGGTAAAGATGATTTCGGCGACAACTCGCCCCAAGCGAATTGGTGAAGTCGAGGGAGAAGATTACTACTACATAACTAACGAAGAATTTCAACATCGACGCCTGAATGGTGAGTTTGTTGAGTTTGAGAACGTTTACGCGTCCGGCTTTTGGTACGGAACTCTCAAGTCGGAATTGGAGCGTGCATGGAGTGTCGGTGGATTGCCGTTTCTCGAGATTGATGTAAATGGCGCTCGGCGAGTCATGGAACTGTATCCCGATGCCATCTCCATCTTTATTCGAGCCGCTTCGGACGGTGATTACGAACGACGCCTACGTGGTCGAGGTACAGAATCGGAAGAGGTCATTCAGCGTCGACTTGCAAATGCTCGCCGCGAGTTAGAATCAGCGCACGTCTATAAATATCAAGTCTGCAACGATCAACTCGATCGTGCAGTTCACGAAATCACTCAGATACTTATCGCTCAGAAGGGGAATTCAACATGCACGAAGAACTCTTAGACGACTCGCTCGTTCAAAAAGTTGGTGGTCGCTTTCGCTTGTGCGCCTTGATGCAGAAGCGTCTTGTTGCACTGAATCGCGGTGCTCGCCCGCTGGTTGACATGCAAACCAAAAATCAAATCTCGATCGTTATTCAAGAAATCATTCAAGATAAGATTTACCTCGACACCACGGGCACGCTGGTAACTCGACCAACTGGCGAACAAGCGCCAGACGTTGCCAATAGCGATGGTGGACCAACTGTTGACGACATGAAGTAGTAGTTTTTCGAAGTGCTTATTCGTGGCCAGTGCGTGAGCATTGGCCGCGTTCATTTACGAGATTCTTTTATTCATTCGCCATTCGAAAGCACGGATTAGCCATGTCAAGAATTGCCACATTTTCTCTTAACGGCCGCGGCGCTCCGCACGAATCAATTCTGCAGCTAGCCGGCTTTGAGATTATATATGCTGACCCGAAAGCAAATCTGTATCGAGAAGATGATCTGATTGCGGCACTGGAGGGCTGCGTTGGAGTAGTAGCCGGATCTGAACCCTACACTCCAAGGGTATTGAAGGCCAATCCACAACTTCGAGTGATTGCGAGAACTGGAGTTGGGTTTGACGCAGTTCATCTCCCGACCTGTGATGAAATGGGGATCGTTGTTTGCACTACTCCGGGTGTGAACCATCACGCGGTCGCCGAGCACACGATTGCTATGCTAATGGGCTTAGGACGGGGCTTCCCCGCGATTGACCACGAGATCCGGCGAAACCAATGGAAGCGAGTCGCCTATCCTAGAATCATGGGTCAGACGATCGGCATTCTTGGTTTAGGTCGAATTGGTCAAGCAGTAGCAACCCGAGCAGTTGGCCTTGGGTTGAAAGTCCTAGTCTACGAGCCCTACCCCAATCTTGAGTTTGTTTCGAAGTGGAGCCTTGAGCTAGTTGGACTCGATCAGATCGTATCCCAATCTGATTTTATAACGCTTCACTTGCCATCGACTGCTGAAACCAAGGGCATGTTCAATAAGGCGATGTTCTCAAAAATGAAGCGAACGTCGGTGCTTATCAACACCGCTCGCGGTTCATTGATAAACGAGCCTGATCTTATTGAGGCATTACAGACAGGAGTCATTAGAGCCGCAGGTTTGGACGTATTCGCTGTTGAACCGCTGCCGCCTGATTCGCCGCTTCTGAAAATGGAAAACGTCATGCTCGCTGGTCACGTTGCTGGGCTCGATCAGGAGTCACATCACGATACGTTCAAGATGTCGGCAGAGAGTATTGTTACTCTTAAGAATGGTGGCTGGCCGAAGGCGTGTGTTGTGAATCTCAATGGTGTTACGGACTGGAAGTGGTAAAAACACTTGAGAGCGTCCGACATTGAATCTGACATGAGCGGCAGACGGCGTTCTTGAGACGTTTGCCGCTCGTTTCGTTTATTCGGGTCAACCTCGGAGAGCGGGTTTGATCTCGCAAGAACCTGTTGATTGATAATCACGGTGATGTATGCCCCAGTTCTCAAGCATGTCTTCGCTGAAACGATTTGAAGACTTTCAGCAGCGTCTCAGCGAATTAGGCATCACACTGCCGGCAGAACGAGACTTTGAGGCGACGGGTCCGCTTTCGCAGACGATCAAACGTTCGCGATACGTGATCGGCAATCGGTTTTGTATTCTGCCAATGGAAGGCTGGGACGGTACTTCAGACGGCAGGCCGACGGAACTTGTCAGGCGGCGATGGAGGAATTTTGGCCTAAGCGGTGCCAAGCTGATATGGGGAGGCGAAGCCGTTGCCGTTCGCCCCGACGGGCGGGCGAATCCCAATCAACTTGTACTTAACGAAGACACTCTTCCTGAGATCGCAGCCCTGCGGGACATACTAGCGCACTCACACAAAGAGCACTTTAGTACGACAGATGATTTATTGGTGGGATTGCAACTTACCCATTCGGGACGATTTGCGCGGCCCTTTGATAAGAAGCGACTCGAACCACGAGTCGCTTATCGGCATCCAATTCTGGACGGACGAGTCGGTATCAATGACGACCAAGCGATACTTAGCGATGATGACATCAAACGCCTAATCGACGATTTCATAAGAGCGGGTCAACAAGCGCAGCGAGCTGGCTTCGCATTTGTTGATATCAAGCACTGCCACGGCTACCTCGGCCATGAGTTTCTGTCTGGTTTTGATCGTCCAGGGGAGTTTGGAGGGACGTTTGAGAATCGCACTCGGTTTCTGCGAGAAGTTGTATCAGGTATTCGTGCAACTGCGCCCGAGTTAGATATCGGCGTAAGGTTGAGCATTTTCGACTTCATGCCATTTCAGCCGGGTCCTGATCGTGTCGGGCAAGGATCAGCATCAGGCCCATATCGCTTTGCATTTGGAGGGGACGGTACGGGGTTGGGATACGAACTCAGCGAAACACATCAGTTTATTGAGCAACTCAAGAAGCTCGACATTGACCTACTTTGTACGACTGCGGGTAGCCCTTACTACAACCCTCACATGCAGCGCCCGGCAGCATTTCCACCATCCGATGGCTATCTCCCACCAGAAGATCCGCTCATCGGAGTGGCTCGCCAAATAATCGCCACCGGCGAGCTGAAGCTGCGACATCCGAGCCTAATCGTTGTTGGCTCGGCTTATTCGTATCTCCAAGAGTGGCTGCCAAATGTTGGGCAAGCTGTCGTTCGAGCCGGCTGGGCAGATTCGATTGGGATCGGCCGCATGGTGCTGTCGTATCCCGACTTGCCGGCCGATGTACTAGCGGGCCGCCCTTTAAGAAGGAAAAACATCTGCCGCACGTTTAGCGACTGCACGACGGCGCCTCGCAATGGGATGGTTTCGGGCTGCTATCCTTTGGATGCCTACTACAAGGAAAGGCCCGAACGAGCAGAGTTGCAAAAGATCAAAGGCGAGATGTGATCGACATCGCGCCGCCTGTCATCGACGCTTCAGCGCCACAAATGGCCCGCTATTACAGTCTCTAAACGCACTGTAGAATCACGCGACAGGTCAGTTCTGCGGCAGCTCCCACAACTGCAAGACTCGAGAGTTTCCGAGTGTCAGCAAGTAATGACCATCGTCCGAGAAGGCGATTGAGCGCACGCTATTGGGGTCGGCGTCCCATCGTTCCACAACGACGTTCTTCTCGACATCAAGCAGCATCACAGACTTGTTTTCGGATGATGCAAACAAGTCGCCTTTGCGGCTAAGTGCCAGTCCTCGATGGTGAGATGCGGGGCATTCCAGCTTCTTAACGACTTCGTTCTTCGACGCACTCCACCACCACGCATCGCGACTTCCAACAATGACGGAATCTCCGTTGGGAGCCATACGTGCCGCCCAAATATGCCCCACTTGTCCGCGATTGAGCGTGACAGGGTTCACCGCCGGCTGGTTCCGGTCCCAGGTAAAGACCGCATACTTGTCGGAACTCATTGCATGCACCGCCTGGCCATCTTCGCTGAGAGCCAGGCCCACGAGATTGGACAGACCAATCTTCAGCTCGAAGCGATTACCTGTTTCAACATCGAAGATCTCTGCTTCGCCTTTGAAGGTCGTGCCAAGAGCCCGTTTACCGTCGGGTGAAAGTGCGGCTTGGTCGAACCCGAAGAAAGTGCCATCCAGGAGCTTCGTTTGTTGCTTGGTCGCCAAGTCGAAAAGACCGATCTGCTTATTGATCGCGACGGCGGTCAGCTTCCCATCCGAGTTAAACAAGATCCTGCTGACGCTGGCAGAGGGCAACTTCCACTCTGTCACGGGGTCCGCTTTCGTTCGGTCATATAGCCGAAGCATTCCAGTATTTGTCGCAACGAGTACTTCGCCAGCAGCATTCACAGCAAAGGTTTTCGGCTGATCCTCGTTGGTGAATCGATAACGTTGAACCAACTTGGTTTTCGGAGGCGGCGCGAGCTTCTGCAGTTCTTCCCAAGACTTCTCGTCGTTTTGTTTCTGAACCGCTACAGCTCGTTCGGCGGCCACGCGACGTTCTTCAGCCAAGGCTTGGGGATTGACGTAATCCATTCTCACTGTGAACGGCACCTTGATCTGCACGTTGTCGGCATTCCGAGCCAGTAGCATCTTCAGCTCGACGGAATGTGGAACACCTTCCTTTTTGTTGAACTGCCACAAGCCCTCGCCCCTCAGATGCACGAAAGGATTCGTTGGGTGATCGTGCGACTTGAGTTCGTACTTCAGTTTGACGCCAACAAAGTCATTCACGGTATCAGCAAGTGAATAAGTCGCCTGCTCACTGGCCTGGTAGGTGGTCTTCTTTTGCTTGTCTTCAAACGGCGAAGGAAAGCCTGGTGGGCCTCGAAACCGTGATCGGAAGCCAGACATCCCGAACGGCGAACCGTCCGACTCGATGCGCGTGATTGTTGTCTGAGAACTCTCTGACCACCCCCCCATTCCCGACGGGCTTAAGGGTTCAACGATCATTAGCCCCAATGGTCCGAGCAAGTACGGCAGTTGCTGTTCGCCTTCGAAATGCAGCACCTTGCCGAATTCATCCAGCACCAACTGGCCGTTGCCGACCTCAACTCGCGGGATTGCGGGGATGCCGCCAAAGCCACCGCCGGTTGCAGACTTAATTGTGCTGAAGTTGCCAGAGAACTTCAGGTTCGAGCGACGTTCACTCGCCCCGACAACAACATGCACAAGAGCCGTTGCTCGGGTTATTCGCTCGGCGAGCAGCGGGCCATCAAGCTTTTGCTTCGCCGCAGCAGAAGCGGGCACGTTGAGTTGCTGTTCTTGCAGCAATGTCTTCACATCATTGATGGGAACTGCAAATCCAACAGTCGAAACGTCTTGCCCCGTGAGCTTGGCACTGGCAATCCCAATGACTTCGCCAAACTCATTAGCGACCGGCCCGCCGCTGTTGCCAGGATTGATGCTCGCATCCGTCTGAATGATCTTGCTACTGAGTTCTTGATTGAGTCCCGACACCGTACCGGTCGTGACTTTGATGTTCTGACCAAGCACGTCGGACAACGGGAAGCCAATCACTCGAATCGTCTGAGCGAGCTGCACGGCTTCTGAATCGCCTAGCGGAACCGTTGGCAGGTTCTGGGCTTGAATGCGGATCAGAGCGACATCGCGAGTTGGATTCTGAGCGACAATCTGAGCCGGATACTTCTGGCCTCCAATGAGCACCTCAATTGTCCGAGCATCGCCGACGACATGCGCGCATGTCACAAGTAATCCATCCGGGCTAATGACAAACGCAGTGCCTGATCCCTTTTGAGGTTCGGTGTTGATCGCAATGGGAGCAGCCGAAACCTGGTACGAACAAATCCCTGTGGTGCGTTCAGTAGTTTGTCCTACAGTGGCATCTATCGTGATTCGATACGGATACTCGCGGTTGGGCTGCCACGAGTACTTCAAGACATTGGCTGCGATGGGAGCTGGGTTCGGCTGCGGTGCCTGCACGATCGGCGGCACTACAGGCTGCGGATTCACCGGCTGTGGAATGACAGGCGGCATCGGCCCAGGCTGAGGTTGAACGTTGGCGTTGTCGGGTTGCGGCGAGGGAGTTGGCTGAATTGGATTATGTGGCTTCGGAGGAACAACTTGCTGAACCACTTCGATCGATTTGCCATTCGGTCTGGTCCAAAAGAAGACGAAGGCCGCAGCAGCAAGCAACACGACAAAGCAAAAGCCCCCGCCCAAGACCAATCCCAAAATCAGCGCCGTGTTATTGCTCTTGGTGGGTTCACGATCTTCCCAATCGTCTTCGTCGGCCCGACGTCGCGGCGCAGGCCGACGACTTTGAGAAGACACTGCTCGCGGCGCGGGCTTCGAACGCACCTTAGGCTCGTCATCGATAAGCATGGCCTCGTCGAGCGTTTCCAGATCGCCCTCGTCATCCCCCAACGGGACTGGCCGATTCGCCGATTCCAGGTCGTCAAGATCTCGACGTCGAACTCGCTCTTTCGATGCGACTTCGTCTGCATTGGGGATTTGGAACTCACCCTCGCACGACGGACACGTCACCCATTTTCCAACGAGTGAATCCTTGGCTTTGACTTTCGATTCACAATGAGGGCACGGCACAACACGAGCAGCCATAACGAACTCGCAAGCTTGAGTTTCGAAGTCAGAGCACGCACAGGTCGAGGATCTTCTTCCAGCGGCAATCAGAAGCAAGCTCCAGAACACGGTGTAAACGAAGCCATGCAATGGCTCAGGTCAATGCCCGACGATGACTAGCTTCCATTCCACATTTCCAAAGCGCTTTACGTCGAGACTCAAAGCAACTGCCACGACTGTTAACCGTTAGTTGGAAGAGAACGTAGATCTCGCCTTCATGAGACGAAAAACGCAGCGTTTGTCGTCGAATCGTAGTGCCCCGCTTCATCGAGTATCGAAAGCCGAGCGGCACTTAGGGGAACACAACTCGCAGGCATTGTTTCGAGGGTGTCATTGGGAAGTGAATCTTGTCCCAAGGAGCGTGTCCGAGTAGGTCTTGGGATAGGCTTGCGGTCTGTCAGAATTGTTGCACATTCGATTGCCTAAGCCGACAGGCAGGATGCCGATCCCGCGTCTCGGATGCAATCCGACCTGGTGGTTGCTTAGCCGCCAGTTGCGAGTCTTAGGCATGGTCCGGCGGAGTGGCCCCAGACTTCGTCGTCCGAGGTGATTAATGATGAGGTTCTTAGATCGGCGACTTCGGTGGGGGACTGCTTCATCTCCAGGTGACATGTCACGCAACGCTGCACGAGTTGGCGTACTCGCACGTGCGAGTCCTCGGCGAGTTTCGCGTTCTCTTGTTCGTCGAGATGACAGGCCACGCATGCTGCTAAGACGGGGGCCGATTGGCGACCGTCGGTGTCTCGTCGCAAGCACGACTCGGTGGAGATGGCGGCGACTTGCGCGAGCGGCGTTGAAGTGTCTCGACCGATATGCGCAATGCCTGCGGAGAACACAGCCACGAGCAACAAGATCGCGGCGACCTTCAAGCCCTCTTGATAACCGCGACGGCGCTGCTGAGCTTCAACCGCTTGCCAGTATTCGGGAGTGTCGTAACGTGAACGACGGGACGAGCCCTTGGGCTTCGAGTCATACTCGTTCTCTTGAAAGTCACTCGACCAACAAGACGCATCGTTTTCGGAACCATAAGCCGCGCTGGGCCGAGAATCGTCCAGCAAGTGCAGCGCGGGTTCGAGCATCTCTGCGAGGTCTCGACAACGCGGGCAGCCTTGCAGGTGCCGCTGCAACTCCGAGTCAGCTCGATCGGCGGGGCTGGTGATCAAATCAAAGGCGCGATCGCAGTTCATGTCCGATCTCCTTCCTGACAGAGGCTCGAATTCCGTCGAGCCAGCGATGCGAGTTGTTCGAGCCCCTTGCGAACTCGGTCCTTGGCGGCGTTCAAGCTGCACTGCATGGCTTGAGAGATCTCTTCAAACTTCAGCTCACCAAAGAATCGCAACCGCAACGCATCGGCTTGCACATCGGGCATGCGACGGAGCAACTCATTCAGAGCTTCCGCACGTTCGGCAGCCAAGAGTTCGTTGAGGCCACCGGCTGTCGTGCAGGGTTCATTGTCGAAGTTCAGCTCATTCAGCGACGTCTGCCGTTGAGAACGACGACGATGTCGCGAGCAGATATTGAGCAGGATGGTCCACAACCAACCGCGCAGTGAGTACGCCGGATTGAATGTCTGCTGGGCTCGAAACGCCGCGAGGAAAGTTTCTTGCACAGCATCTTCAGCGTCAGCGGTGCTCTGCAGCTTGCTAAGCGCCGCTCGAAGTAATGCAGGGCGATGTCGCCTCACGAGCTCGCCGAACAAGTCGGCCCGCCCGTCGATCACCAGCCGCATGATTTCTTGATCGTCTAACGGCATTATGGATTCTTCTAAACCAAAACCTGTTGTAGATGAGTCAAGTCTTGCTTCGGTCAAAGTAGCCGTCATCGCTCCGCGTGACGAGCCTTCTATGTTTGTGTTCGAACAAGTGGCGATCGCCGTTGGCATGTGAAGGCGCCGGGAGAACGGCCCCTCACGCGGAGCGATGATGGCTACTTTGGTCTGAGGCCGTGCCTCGCTGGATTCTTACTTCGTGTGATTGATCGTTGGGTTCGTGCGACTCCGGGTTCAGTTGCAGCGATTCGTCACGTGAGACCGACTGCCTGATATGGCCCCGACCGACCGCCGTCAATTCGTGGCGAGGATTCTCAATCAACGCTCGCCGCGAGATCGCTCAGACCAAGACGTCGCGAATCACCTTGCCTTCGACATTGGTGAGGCGGCGTTGAAAGCCGTTGTGCTCAAACGTCAGTTGTTCATGATCAAGCCCCAGCAGATGCAGGATGGTCGCGTTGAAGTCGTAAAGACTCAGCACATTTTCGACGGCTTTGCGACCAAGGTCGTCAGTGCGACCGTAACTCACTCCCGGCTTTACTCCCGCCCCCGTCAGCCAGCAGGTGAAGCCATCGGGATTGTGATCGCGGCCCTTCGCTCCCTTTTGAAACATGGGCATGCGACCGAACTCGGTGCACCACACAACCAGAGTGTCCTTCAACAAACCGCGTTGCTTGAGGTCTCGAATCAACCCGGCTGCTGGTTGATCGAGGACTGCGGCGTGTTTGTCGTATTGCTCGCGCAGCTTGCTATGACCATCCCAATTCAACTCGCCGCCGCTGGCATACGCTCCATTGAAGAGCTGCACGAAGCGAACTCCCTTTTCGAGCAGTCGACGGGCGAGGATGCAGTTCTTCGCAAAGCCAGCTTTGACCGGGTTCGATGTATCGTCGGCTCCATACAGTTTGAGGATGTGCTCGGGCTCAGTCGTGAGATCGCTGATCGCCGGCACGCTGAGTTGCATTCGCGCGGCGAGTTCATAGCTCGCGATTCGCGCGGCAAGTTTGTCATCGCCGGGATTCTGTTCGAGATGCCGTTGATTCATGCGCTGCAACAAAGCTCGCGCGGCTTTGTCCGAGTCCGCCTTGATGGTGCTGGGCGGAGTGAGATGCCGGACCGGGTCTTTGACGCTGAATGGAGTGCCTTGAAAATCAGCAGGCAAGAAGCCGCAGCCCCAGTTGTTCGAGCCCGCTTGGGGCACGCCGCGCGGATCGGGAATCGAGACGTATGCGGGCAAGTCTTGGTTCTCACTGCCCAGTGCATAAGTCAGCCAAGACCCGAGGCTCGGAAAGCCATCAAGCACATTACCGGTCGACAAGAAGTTCTCCGCCGGTCCGTGCGTGTTGCTCTTGCTGGTGAGCGACTGCACGAACGCAATGTCGTCGGTCAGTTCGGCCAAGTACGGGATCATCTCTGAAACCCACTTGCCCGTTTGGCCGCGCTGCTTGAACTCGTACTGAGGTCGCGCGAGTTCTCCCGCCGGTCCCTGAAACGTCACTGCTGGTCCGCCTTCGAGCGGCTTGCCATCGAACTTGATCAGCTCGGGCTTGTAATCCCACGACTCCAATTGGCTTACAGCTCCGGCACAAAAAATGACCACCACGTTCTTGGCTTTGGCTGGAAAGTGAGATGGTCGCGGAGCAAACGGCTTGGCCGCGTGGATCACCGGCCCTGCCCCCAAGAGTTGGTCCGACTGCAGCAAACTCGCCAGCGCGATCGAACTCAGAGCCGTCGCTGTCCCACCCAAAAACTGCCGACGATCGAAGAAGTGCGAGGCGACTGAGTTCATGCCAGTAACTTCCTATGCCTAGAAGCGACTTGGGTTGATGAATGAAAAAGTACAACGTCAGTAGCAAGCGGCAATGCGAGTAGAGCGCGAGTTGATCGTGCTCGAATTACGGTGAATTCGGGCACGTTGAAAATGTACGCCTCGAAATTCAACTGGCTATCAAGCCGCAAAAAAAGGAACCCTGTCCCCGACCTTCCTGCTCGTTGGAAATGGCTCAGAGAACTCGGTCTTGTTCCACCACCAGCTTCGGAGAACGACCGCATCAATCGCATCATCGCAGGTGAAGAATGAAGACTCGTGTTGATGCCAATGTGTTCTCGCTTTAATAACTCACAGAGGCGAAGCGAAAGTCACCGTTGTTGTGACGAAGCGTGCTTCAAATGCGTCATCGTCGTGATGTGTGTTGTTTGGATCCCATACCATGCCATCTAACTCAACGAACACGATCGAACTCCCCCTTGAATCCGAGGTGCGGGAACAACTGCGTGTTGAATGCGAACGCACGGGCCGCTCCAGAGACGCAGTATTGAGCGGCGTGCTCTTACGTTGGGCTCGCGATTCCCGTCGTCGTCAGGAAATTGCCGACGAGATCGCACTATTCGCGGCCGCAAATGCCGGCAGTGAACTTGACCTCGATCGCGATCTCGAAGCGGCATCCGTCGAGTTCTTATCGCGAGACGAAGCATGAGACGCGGCGACATTTGGTGGGCTTTGCTGCATCCTCGAAGCGGCTCGGAACAGAGTGGACGACGTCCGGTCATTGTCATCTCACACGATTCTTTCAACCAAGCGTCGAACTGGAACTCAGTGATCGTCGTTCCCTGTTCGACATCGACGCAACAAGCACGCCGAGTCGCGACCGTTGTCCCACTCGATCGAGGCATTGCTGGACTGCCGCAAGATTGCGTAGCGGTCTGTCATCAAGTCACAACGCTTGATCGGAGCAAGCTGCAAGAACGGATCGGCTCGTTGCCAGAATTCGAACTTCGGCTCATTGAACGAGCTGTCCTCAGCGCCATCGACATCGAGAGCGTTATGTAATTCGATGGCTCAACCACCATCGCGAACGCATGACCCACTGATTCGACAAGAAGTGCCAAACGGCACCAATGGATCGCGCCCAAGTTCAAGACCTGCGGAACGATTCACGCCAATCTCGCAACATCACGGCACGAAGAGAAACTCGTTGCTGTTGAAGAGTGCTCGGCAAAGAAGGGCGATGCCGTGCTCGCGGATGATGGGTTCGGTTTCGGTGATCTCGGCTGAGCTGGGTTGTCTTGAGAGTGCGAGTTCGTAGGCCCGTCGAATCTGAGCGACCGGATCTGCTCCAGCTTCTTTCAACACTCGCGCGGCGAAGGCTTCGGATTCGTCGATCGTGAAGCGACTGTTGAAGAGATTCAAAGCTTGCACCGGCGTCGTTGACTCGCGCCTTTGAGCCGTGCTTTGACCAGCATCGGGACAATCGAACGCGCCGAACACAGCCTCTCGTTCGCGTCGCACTTTGTGGGCGTAGATCAGACGACGCAGGCCCTCGCCGCTGAAAGATTCAACAGGCTTGAAGCCCGAAAGGCCGCCGCGCTTGTCGAACAGATCGAAGCCGCGGCCATACATCGACAAGTTCAAACGACCGCTCACGGCCAACATGCTGTCTCGCATTTGTTCGGCATCGATTCGCCGCGACGGATATCGCCACAGCAATCGCACGTCGGAGTCCTTCGAATCAGCTAACGGGTCGATGCGACTTGATTGTCGATAGGTCGACGACAGCACGATCAAGCGATGCAGCTTCTTGATGGACCAACCCGATCGCATGAATTCGGTTGCCAGCCAATCGAGCAACTCAGGATGACTGGGCTTCGACCCGTTCAAACCAAAGTCGCTGGGAGTGTCGACCAATCCTGTCCCGAAGTGTCCCTGCCAAATGCGATTGACGATGACTCGCGCGGTCAACGGATTGCTCGGAGTCGTCAGCCAATCAGCGATCGCGCGGCGGCGAGTTTGCTCGGCTGTTTCACGACGATCGCTCGCCGCTGTTGAACCAATTGACTGCGAATTGCGAGGCGTCCCATCGGCAGCTTCAAGCCGTGTCTTCAAGCTCGAGAACACCGTCGGAATCGCAGGGCTGACTTCATCTTTGGGCTGCTCGGGATCACCGCGATAGAGCACGCGAATCTCGTCCGGATTGCGAAACGTCCCGGCAAATACCATCTGACCGACCGCCGCTTCGGCGATCTGCTTTTCGAGCTTTTGTTTCTGGGCGAGCAACCCTTTAGCCACAGCGGCATCGGCAGACGTCAGCCCTTCCAACGAGAACGCCGTTGTCGACTTCTCGTCTGCAGAGAATGGTTTGCGATCCATCGATCCAGCCACAAGCTGCCATTCACCGTTCGCTGCCTGGACCTCGACGCGATAGTCCGTCGCGAGTCGGTCTTTGAATTTGCCTTCGCGATCGCGGCCCCAGACGACTCGATCAACAATCTGCTCGTCCGGTAATTCGAATTCCACCCAGCCTTTGCCGGTCGCATTCGACATCCAACTTCGCGAGTTGCCGTAATGGCCGTCATTGACGAACCGCAACTCGTGCCGATCTGCCGCGACGTTGTTGCCCCCGGATGTTACTTTTGTTCCACGTTGAGCAAGTCCGACATTCACACCATCGAGATTGAAGACTTCGAGTTCATCAACGCACGGTTCCAGCGAGTTCGTTGCATTGATCGTGAAGCGAACTCGCTTGGTCTTCACCGGCACAAAACGGTCGACGTTGTGTTGAGCATTCACCGGCACGCGCGACGGCAGCACAGCGGCTAAGCGACGCAATCCGTCGAGCGACTCGCCAGCCTCAAGAGAGAACGACGTTGCCAAGCGATCGTTGAACTGCCCCAGTCGATCGCGGCCCCAGACCACCTTGCTGATGCGCGTTGGCTGCTGGAATTCAAATTGCACCCAGCCCTTGCCATGTTCGTCAGACATCCAACTGCGCGAGTTGCCGTACTGCCCATCGTTGATGTGCTCCAACCGATGAATCGCCGACATACGACTTCCGGACGCCGTGACCTTCGTGCCGGCTGTCGCCAGCGCGACATTGCGCGGCTCATCCTCGGCGGTGAAGATCTCGAACTCATCGAGGCATGGTTCAATCAATCCCAAGGTCGGATGCAGGTTGGCATCGTGAATGGTGAACTTCACGAACTTTGCGACGAGTGGTTCAAAGGTCTCAACGTTCTGTTTGGGGTTCGTCGCGCGAAGCGGTGTCGCATCTGTGCGAGCCAGCGGGACCAATCGAGCAAGCTGCACCTCGAGTTGAGCGACCTCTTGCTTCCAGCCTTCAGACTGTTGGCGACGAGCGTCGGTCTCGGGCGATCGGATCTCGCGGTCGGCGTACTGCACTCCGGCAAAGAACGACTGCATCGAGTAGTAATCGCGCTGCGTAATGGGATCGAACTTATGGTCATGACAACGAGCACAACCGATGCTCAACCCTAAGAAAGTCTGGCCAACATTCACGACGATCTCGTCCAACGAGTCTTGCCGCGCCAGTCGCTTGGAAGGTTCATCAGCCCCAATCTGCCCGGGCAGCAACACCGAAGCCGTGACCAGAAAGCCGGTGGCCGCGTCCTTGTTGAGCATGTCGCCCAGGAGCTGCTCACGAATGAATTGATCGAACGAAGTATCCGAGTTGAAGGCGTCAATCACGTAGTCGCGATAAGGCCACGCATTCGGTCGCTCGGTGTTGACCTCGAAGCCATGCGTGTCGGCATATCGCACCACATCGAGCCAATGCTGAGCCCACCGCTCGCCATAGCGCGGACTCTGCAGCAATCGATCGACAGCACTGACAAACGGCTGCAAGCGCGAGTCTGGCGCCGTCTTGGCGATGGCTTGTTGGAACTCAGAGACTTCCTCAGGAGTTGGTGGCAAACCCGTTAGGTCCAATGTCACGCGACGCAACCAAGCAGTCGCCTCTGCGTGCGCTGAGGGACGCAATCCACTCGCTTCCAACCGAGCCAACACAAAGCGGTCGATCTCGTTGCTGGGCCAATCGGCATTCTTGGGAGTCGGCGGTTGAGGACTTGCGACCGGCTGAAACGACCAATGCTCGCGCGGATCAACCAGCTTCACTCGGTCGACTCCATCGGGCCAATCAGCACCCTCGTTGACCCATCGCACGAGCATCTCGATCTCAGCAGCAGACAGCTTCGTCCCCGCATCGGCTGGCGGCATGAGCATGTCTTTGTCCGCGCCCGTCACGAACTTGATCAGCGGACTTTCGGCCGCCTTGTTCGGCACGATGTTCGGAGCGAACCCATCGCCGCCCTTGAAGGCCACCGACTTCACATCCAGCCGGAAGCCCGACTTCTGCTTCTTCGCCGCATGACAGGCATAGCAATGCTTCTCAAAGATCGGCCGCACGTCTTTGACGAAGTCGATGCGGTCCGCGCCCGAGGCCAGCTTGGTCAGCAAGCCGCCTGTGAGGCAGACGATTGAAATGAGGCGCTTCAAGTTCATCAGCAAAGTTCTCCCGATCGCGTCAGCTTCGACGTCGACGAACGGTCGACTGATAGTCGGACCGTTGTCGAGTCATGACACGCAACCATTAGAACAACATTGCCACCGCGCCGAGAACTATCGAGATGCCATCTCAAGCTGAGCGACATCGGCGAGTCGCTCATCGACTCGCCGAGAATGCGACGCTCAAGCGCCGACGTGCTACTGGGGCTTGTTCTCCTTGCGAACGCCACTCAGCGGATGAGAAGTCACAGCGTCCCAAGCAATCTCCTGAAGGATCTTCACCAGCTTGTCGTCGTACTTCAGATCTTTGCCCCCTCCCATGACTGCGGGCACGGGAAGGCCGACGGGGCTGCGCCGGTAGATCGACGCGAAGTGGCAATAGGCCACCAACGCTTGCAGCGGAGGTCGAGCGTGGCCGATCGGGTCCGTGAAAAGATCTTGTTGCTTAGTCAGCACGGGAACTTCGCCAGCCACGATCTTTTCACGCAGGGCGATGACTGCTTGCCCGACAGGAGCGACATAGACCACGGTCTTGCCCAACTTCTGATTGAGCTGCCGTACTTGCTCGTCCATCGACTCGAAGTACGGAGCATGTCGCTTGCGCAAGTCTTCGATCGTCGGCGAGTTGTGATCTTTGTCAGGTCCAGCCTTCATGACTGGCGGGTCATACCAATCAAATGGCAGCCAGAACTCTTGCAGGGTGATGCGGATCTTAGGGTTATGTTCGACGGCTAAGCTCACGAACTTTTCGATGCCATCATCGGGCAAAAAGATCGGGGCCATCGTCACAACGTCGACATTGCCCGCCGTCAGCAACTCTTTGGATTTGAATTTGTCATCCGCCACATTCCAGTGCTGGATAACTCGCGAACCGCCGATCGACGACAAGCCGACTTGTGTGTGATCAGCAATCTTCGCGTCCTTGGCTAGGTTGTTGAGGATCGCTGGCATGAAGACATGAAAGCTATGGCCGATCGAATACACACGCTGGCCTTGTTGAATGGGCTCAGTCGCGGTGACGCTCGTCGCGTCTTGAGCTCGCAGTCCTGTCGTCGTGAGGGCGATCAACCAGCCACTCAACAAACACAAGAGCGCGTGACGACGCGTCTTCCGAACTTGATTCAGCAACATCCGCGAGTCTCCTTCAAAGTGAAATTCATCGTCGCCACCACGCAACCTTCAACGGTCAGCAATAAGTGACGCTCTTGCGAGTGCACTCATTCTTCCAGGGACCGTTAAAGCAAAAGGCAGCGCGTCGAACGTGCGACAACCGCATCGCAGTCGCAACGATGACCACTTCTCAGAGAGTGTCCAATCCGGCCACAGCTTCGGACCGCGACAACTCGCCGGGCGTCAGGCTCCGCTGACCACTCCGTCCATACGACGCTCGTCGCTAAACGACATCGCGACATGCGGCTTAGCTGCGCGAGGCAAGCCTTCTTCAAAGCGACGATGACGTTCCGACTCGGTGCGGATTTCATCAAGCACCAGCAGCGCTCGCAGAACGTCCCGGCGACCAAGTTGGCCGATCACTTTTCCGTCTTCCACAACGGCAACCTGGCCGTGGCAACTATCCCGGAACGAACCCGCGACTGACTCCAACGTGGCATTCGGATTTAGCACCACCAACGCTCGGCTCATGATGGAAGTGATGGGCTGCTCGGCAGCGGTCCGATTGAGCCGCGCTTTCAGGACCGCATAGTCGGACACGGCCCCCAGCAGTTGGCCTTCCGAATTGCGGACGTAGACCTCGCCAACGGCGCGGTTGAGGATCAGGTTGATGGTTTCGCCGATTGTGGCGTTGGCATCGACAGTGACCGGATCGAGCGTCATCAAGTCACGGACAGTCACACGCATGGCGGGCTCCCAACAGGTCATGAGCAGCGACTTCGGGTGCTCTAGCCTATGTTGGCTTTCGGCAACGTCGGGGGTATTCGTTTCAACGAGACTTCAACGTTTAGAAAAAGCCACCGGATCGTCGGGGCCGTAGCGATTGCATCACTTATCGAGCCTGCTGAGGCTCGACGAGTCGTTCGATAGACCGAACCAGCCGCCTGTTTGCGGCGATTGAATGTTGTGCGTCCTTACGTCGTCGCCGATCCACCGATGGGTGCCGTTGCCGCGGGAGGACGCTTCAACAAGTCGCCAACGATCTTGCCGGGCTGACCATCCAGCAACGTTCCGACTCCTCCTGGCCGAGCGAACGACAGCTTGCCCGCATCCAGCCCGAACAAGTGCAGCAGCGTCGCGTGATAGTCGTAGTGATTGACGACGTCCTTTACCGCCTTGTGTCCGAATTCGTCGGTCTCGCCATGCACGTAACCGGCCTTGAACCCACCGCCTGCCACCCATGAGGTGAAGCCGTAAGTGTTGTGGTCGCGCCCGACATTCTTCTCATTCTGAATGACCGGCAGCCGGCCCATTTCACCACCCCAATGCACGACGGTCGAATCAAGCAAACCGCGTTGCTTCAAGTCCTTCACCAACGCCGCCGCAGGTTGATCAACCTTCTTGCACGAGGCCGGTAACGCCTTCTCGATGTTGCCGTGATGATCCCACTGTTGAGTCGATGTGTACATCTGCACGAACCGCACTCCGCGTTCGATCAAGCGCCGAGCAATCAAGCATCTCGTCCCGTACTCGCGCGAAGCATCTTGATCGAGGCCATACATTTTCTGAGTGGCCTCGGTCTCTTGAGACAGATCCAACGCCTCTTTGGCGGCTGTCTGCATCCGCGCTGCCAGTTCGTAAGTCTGCATGCGAGCCGCGAGATCCGACTCACCCGGATGCTCGGACAGATGCTTCTGATTGATGTCTCGCAGGAACGACAAGTACTTCTCTTGAGGCACTCCAGCCAACTTCGGCGGAGGATCGAGATTCAGAATCCGAGGCTCGCGCGGCCGGACGACTGTGCCTTGATAGAGCGAAGGCAACCAACCATTCGCCCAACAGTCGGTACCGAGCACGGGCAATCCTCCCGGATCCGAAAGGACGACGAACGCAGGCAAGTTGCTGGCCACCGAACCCAAGGCATAGGTCAGCCATGAACCCAAGACCGGTCGGCCTCCAGTGATGCGGCCATTGTGCAGCGCGTAGATGGACTGCCCGTGATTGTTGACGCCGGTGTGCATCGAACGAATCAACGTCATGTCGTCGGCGATCGAACCCATGTGTGGAATGAGTTCGCTGAGTTCCACACCCACATCACCAAAGTGCCGCCACTTCCACGGTCCGGCCCACAGCTTTGCCGAAGCCTCGGCGGCGTTGTCGTACTTGATCTCTCCCGAGAAGTTTTGGAGATGCCGTTTCTCAAGCTCCAATTTTCTGTCCGTGAGGTCCAAGTGCGATGGTCCTCCTTGCATAAACATCGAGACCATCGCAGTGGCTTGCGGCTCGTGCATCGGTCGCTTGGGAACGAGATCAAAGACGCCGCGTTCGAGGTTCGGCTTCGGCGCTTCGGCCCGAGCCTCGTCTTGTTGCAGCAGCCAATCCAACGCCATCGCGCCCAGACCAAAGCCTTGAGCTGCCAAGAAATGTCGGCGCGACAAGCAGGCATTCGAACGATGGATTGTCATGGCACTTGCCTCTGTGGTTTAACCTGCGCGGCGAATGAACGAAGTCGGAGTTATCGCCGAGCCTTTTGCCTGTTGTTGAGTAACTGCGGATCGAGAGCTGGCTCAAGATCGCTAATCCAACGCCAACCGAAATAACCGCGTTTGATCTTCGCGACTCCGTGGTTTCCTCGAAACTGCATGATGTGCTGAGGAGTCGTCAACAGGCTGCGTTTCTTTTGGTCGTTGTTGAAGTGGTACTCGATCTTGTACTCCCGAAAGATGTAGTTGTGAGTGACCATCACCATCTCGGAAATGAGCACCGGCTTTTCATCTTCGACTGGCCCATGATCCAGCAACGCGTTGGCACTCATAGCAAACCCCATCACGCAAGCAGTACCGATCAACCCACTGCCAGCGAGAATGAGGAGCCCCATAAAGAGCCCGGTCTTGGCTGTAGGAACGATGACAACATCCCCCGTTGCAGCCGCCTCTTGATTGCGAGCCGCTAGCTGCCGCTCCCTCCGTCGACTGAGCACGCTCCAGATGATTGGCACAGCGATCCCGAGCACCGCACTGGTCAACATGACCAGCCCCATTTGCCCGACGCCGTCGATCGGTTCGAATCGTCCGAGGGAATAAATCATCCACCCCAGCGAGAAGAAGAAAAAGAAAACCGTCGCAACGATGGCGATCGCTCCCCACGGGCTCGCATCCTTGTTCTCACGCACCAAGCAGGCATCCGGGATGATTTCCAAGTAGTCAATGATCTGCAATGTCGACTCGAACTCACCGGGTAGCCAGGTCACTGCGACATAGTCCCCGACCTTGAACTTCGGTCGCCCCGCCGACGGCTGAGAACTGCTTAATGCACCGGACCGCAACTCTCGAACAACCAACTGCTGATTGAGCGGGCTGCGCAACAGCACTTGAGTGAAGATCACAAAGCTGGTCGGCGAGCCGTTCACATAGAGCGTCGGATTGATCTGCATTCCGAGCACTTGCGCCGGAGCGACCTCTCCATCGGTCACGTACTTCAAAGCCTGTTTCAAGCTAGAGGCTGAGCGATAAGTGATGACTCCGATGGCACACAGCGCCAGACCAAACCAGAACAAGTAGCCCAGCGGCAAGAAATAGAGCGAAAGAGTCGCGATGAAGTCGAAGGGCGACAGGATGATGCAGAGCTTCCCTGCGAAGAGCAGCATCCACAGCGACCATCGCCGACTGCGTGCCAACCGCCCGTGCTTCACGCTGTCGGGAACCTCGCGCGGAGCAGCCCCAATGAACTCTGGGTAGATCTTGAAGTCACTCGGAGGATTGAAGTCAGGCAGCCCATCAACGGAGTTTTCCATCAAGACATCCTCGAATGAGTGACACAAACAGGACTTTGTCGTAAGCGTTACGGACTTAACTCCAGGGCGCCACTTACTTGGACTTCTCGTCGATCGACTTAGGCGACCAGTTTCTCATTCCATCGGTCGCTTGCTTGATTTCACGCACGCTCTCAACAGATGGAGGGCGATTCTGCCCCCACTCTTCGGGCTGAGGTGCATTTTTCGTCACACGAGTCGCTCGATAGGCAGTCTTCTTTTTGCGTTTGCGGAAGATTTTCAACCAGGTCTGTTGGTTGCGACGCGCATTCGAATCTGAGTCCCCACGAAGCATCCAAATCAAACATATGATGCCACCAATCACGCAGGACGAAGTAATTAGAGCTTGCGTCGCGTTCTCGGCGACAAACAGCACCATCAGCGAGCAAAAGGCAGATCCCAGCACCAGCACGACCGCTGTTGCCAACAACGCCACCGCATCGCTTCCGTGATCGTCATTGCTCATGACTCGCACCCAGAACGCACGAAGAAGTTACCTCGCCACATAGTTCGGCTGACCGCTCCAACCGAGCTTCTTTTGCAAGGTGCGGTAGTAGCTATGCCCCTTCACCTTGGCGAGCTTGAAGGTCACATCCGCACGTCGCACTTCAACGCTATCACCTTCATGCACCGGTCGTCGAATTTGACCGTCGATCACCAGCACCGTTGCGCCGCGCGACTTGCGAAAGTTGAGTCGGTACGTCCGATCGGCACTATCGACAACCGGACGATTCGAAAGCGCGTGCGGGCAAATGGGTGTCACAAGAAACACAGGCAAGTCTTGCCGAATAGCCGGGCCTCCTGCCGACAAACTATGAGCCGTCGAACCAACCGGCGTGCAAACCAGCAACGCATCGCAGCTGTAGGTCGTGACTAGCTCTTCGTCGATGCTCAGTCCGACCTCAATCATCTGCAGTGTCTCTGCACCGCTAATGGCGACTTCATTCAGACCTAAGAAATGCTCGACCTTGCCCGTCGCTTGCTGATGAGCCACGTCCAACATCACATGCTCAACGACCTCAAACTGCCGCTGCACCAGCAAGCTGATGTGCTCATGCAGCTCTTCGGGTGTGAGGTCCGCCAAGAAGCCAAGCCGACCCAGATTCACGCCCAGAATCGGAATCTGCCGACGTCCCATTTGGCGACAGGCTCGCAAGATGGCTCCATCGCCGCCGAGCACCAGCACCAGATCCACATCGAGCTGCGAGAGATCAATGTCCTCAGTAACCGCCGCCGCCACGATTTCGACGCCTTGAGTCTTAGCCAGCAAGGTTGAGATCTCGGCCCAAGCGCGCTGCACTCGTTCGCTTTGATCGCGTGCGATGACGGCCAACCGAAGTGACGTGTTGATAGCTTCCACGTGCGATGCCTTATTTCTTAACCGCGAGGTTCCGCAGCTTGTTTCACGACTCAACGCTCAACGAGTGACATGCTACCGGATGAAGTTCTTGACGTAGTCCGCACCCAGGCCAACTTCTTCATAGTGCTTCTGGCACATCTCGATCTTGCGATGCACGTCGTCATAACCAACGGCTTTGTGATTCTCGTCGAAGTAGATCAATGCGCCGCAGACATGAAACAGCGTGATCATCTCGTCGGCGTTATCGACGGTCAGAGTATGAATCTCCCCGGGCGGCTCGAAGACATAGGTGCCTTCAACGGCGGTCCAATCATGTTCGAGATACCGCCAGCTTCCCTTGATGACATAGCCATGCACGGGAGCTGGATGACGATGCCGACTCAACACGCCCGCGCGACGAACTCGCAACAAGTTGATCCACTCGCCAGCGACCGTATTGAGGAACAGCGGTCGAAACCAAACGTTGGGAGCTTGCGGCACCCACAAACGTTCGTCTTCGGGAATGGCTTTGATCACAAGATCGGGAATGCCAAACGGCAGAGCTGACGCGGCCATAATGTTGAACTCCTTGAGATGAGGTCGGCGACGGAGCTTAATGCAGAAACAAAAAAGGGGACGAAAGAGACCGAGGCTCGTTTCAGGATTTTCTCCTGACGGCATCAACAGTCACTTTCGTCCCCAGCAGCGAATTCAAGGTGTGATGAATGAGTCTTAGGAGAACTCATGCAGCGGATTGCCGAACGGCAAGACGATGTTCGGTCGCCCGGCTCGATTGAGATAGACCTGCGTCGGGTCTACTCCCAAGTGCGCGTAGATCGTGGCCAGCACATCTTGAGGCGGTTTCGGATTGGCCTTGGGAAACGCTGCCTTCGCATCGGACTCGCCCACAACTCGACCTCCCTGGATCGGCCCACCGGCTAACGCGGCACTGAAGACGTTGGGATAGTGATCTCGTCCAGCGTCGTTGTTGACGCGCGGAGTTCGACCGAACTCGCCCCATGCGACAACCAGAGTGTTCTTCAACAAGCCACGTTGATCGAGATCCTCAATCAGCGCCGAGTAAGCTCGATCGAATCTCGGCAAGAACCCAAGTCGCAAAGACTCGAAGCCTTTCACGTGAGTGTCCCACCATCGCAGATCAACGGTGACAACTCGCACTCCGGCTTCCACAAGTCGGCGAGCCAACAGCATGCGCTGGCTCCAGGCCGGAGCACCGCAACGGTTCGAAGCCCCCGGATCAAACGCGGGCATGAATCCGTAACGCTCGCGGATCGCATGTGGCTCAGCTTCCAAATCGAACGCCTGGCGAGCCTTGTCCGTTGAGAGCAACCCCCAAGCTTGCTGCTCGAACCGATCCATTGCTTCCATCTTGCCCGACAGATCAACCTCTTTGCGGAGCTGATCAAAGCCATGCAATAACGTGCGCCGGTCACTGAAGCGATCAAGCGTCACACCGTCGGCGAACGCAAAGTTCGGCACCGAGAACGGCCCCTCTTTGGCAGGATCAGCCAAAGTCTCGAATGGCTTGTAGGCCACACCCAAGTAAGCCGAATCCGTGCCGGGCACCATCTTCGGAATCATCACGTAAGCCGGCAGTTCGGGAGTCAGATGTTGAAGCTGCTTGGCTGCGATTGAACCGCAGCTCGGAAAGAGGTTCTCGTCGGGGCTCGGTCCCGAGTTATAGCCCGTAAAGCAAATCTGATCGGCGGCCGAGTGCCCCGCATCGTGGTGGAACAAGCTGCGGAGAATCGACCACTTGTCTTGAATCCGAGCACACATCGGCAGCATGTCCGAGAGCTGGATTCCGGGCACGTTGGTGTCCATCACTCCGAACTCGCCGCGGTACTCGACCGGGGCCAACGGCTTAGGATCCCACATGTCTTGATGTGCAGGTCCGCCGCGCATCCAGAGGATGATCACCGAGTGCTCTTTGTTGGCCGCTGCTGACGACGCGTTGGCTCGCAAAACGTCCGATAGGCCGAGCCCTGCTCCGGTGAAGCCGATCGCTCCAGCCTTCAAAAAGCTGCGCCGACTTTGCTTCAGAGTTTGCCGAAATTCAGAACAGCCGACGCTATGCGAGGAAGCGGACATGGCAGGCTCCGAGGCGGACGAAGAAGGCGGGAGAAGATGATTCGCGACGAGTCAGAAAGCAGCAATCGCATTAAGAGGTAGGTCGCTTTGGTTCTTATCGGAAGCTCGGACTCCCATCAACACGCCCAGATTCAAGCGATCGCCAAATTCAAGCCGTCATTTCACGACAACCGCACAACAGGAAGCGAACTCGGCAGACTCCAGAAGCAGCCTTTTCATCGTTGCAGTCGCCCCTACGATCCGGCCCCTCGCATCCGGTTGTTTCCGGCCATTGTCGACGGCCCGATGCCAATTCCTCCCGCCAATGACTCTCGAGAAAGGGACTCATGAAACTTCCCGTCTTGTTCGCTGCGTTGACTGCGTTGTTTTGGGGTATGTACGGGCCGGTAATCGGGTTGGCTCGCACTGCCGAAGGTGGCAACGCCTTCAAACCCTATGTGCTGATTGGTGTGGCCTATCTAATTTGGGCAATCCTCGGCGGCGCGATCGGCATGAAGGCGACCGGAGCACCGTTCGAATTCAGCGGCGCTGGAGTTAAGTGGGGCTTCATCGGCGGCAGCTTAGGAGCCTTTAGAGCACTCACGTTGACGCTGGCAATGTTCAGCTTTCCGACAGGAATGAAGCCGCGACCGGACATCGTCATGCCGATCGTTTTCGGCGGCGCCGTTTGCATTACTGCCATCACCAACTTGATCCTGATTCGCACTCAAGGTGGACACGCCGAAGTTAAGCCCATGCTGTGGGTCGGCATGGTTGGAATGGCGATCTGCATTGTCATCGTTGCGTCGAACACTCCGCACGCCGGTCCGCACAAGAAGCCAGCCGCACCAGCTCCCGCCGAAGGTGCAGATGCCCCGAAGTCCGAGCCAAACGCCGAGTCGAAGTAACTCCTCGCAGACATCCGACGAGCCGGATTTCACTCGTCGAGTCCGGCTGCTACGGGCCTCTGCCCCGATGTCCGGCAATTCTTCTCAGAAGGCGAATACTCGTCTTAACAACTCGCTTTTGATGGCTATCTTGCCGCCGCCGTTAGACCTGACAGGTCCGGCGGCATCCCGCCTTCGATCATGCCTTTGTCCTTCCCTCAACGAGCCGACAGCAGATCCGTTCTCGCCCAACGGCGATTGAACGAATCCTGAAATGGATGTCCCTTCGCAAGCTGTGAAGGTGTGCCGGCTCTAGCGGCTACTCCCTGCGAGTCTCCAGCGCGACCGGTGTTTTTGTCGCGAACTAGTGATTGCTTTTGACGGACGAAGTCAGGCCGGGTTTGATGGCGGAGATTCTTGTCCTGCGCCTCGTTATGCGAGGTCGCTCAGAACATAAGGCCGGTGTTACATGAGGAGATCTGAGTTGCCAGTGAGTGAAGTTCTCGTTGCCAAAGACGCGGCGATTCGACTGCTATCGAACGCCACTTTGCCGCCTTACACCTACATCCCCGGCACGACGACGCCGCATCCGATTCGTCATCCCGAAGGGCATAGTTACGGTCGCAAAGGCAAGCAGCCTCTGCCGCTCGTTCCCGAGCGTTGGGGCGAGAATCGCAACTACCTGCTCGCCATCGACCTCTTCAACTACGGCTACTATTGGGAGTCGCACGAAGAGTGGGAGCGGTTGTGGCGAGCTTGCCCACCAGAGTCGCTCGTCAGCCGATTCCTGAAGGGCCTGGTGAAGTTGGCAGCAGCCGGAGTGAAGGTCCGCGAACGCAGCATTCACGGTGTGCGACGGCATGCGGCTTCGGCAGGCGAAGTCTTCGCTGATATCGCCGCCGAATGGGGCGACGACGTGTTCTGCGGCCTGCGGTTAACGCACCTGCAATTCGCTGCCGACCGCGCCGCTCAATTGCCTTACAAGGAAGAGCTGAAGGCGGGCGATCCCGTGAAGATCTTCCCGTTCGTCATCGAGCCCGTGCAGGTGCCGCTGGAATAATTATCACCCTGGAGTGCTCTGGCTGCGACAGAGCCCTTAAGTCAGCGGCGCGAGACCTCAGCCAGTCGTTTGGCTCCGCCGTCAATCTTGGCTTCGAGCGTGCTGTCTCATCGCGCATCAATTCTCAATCGACGCTCTATCGACACGCTGAAGTCGTATCATCAAGAGAGCGTTGCGCCGCAGAGTTAAGGGCTCCGTCGCAGCCGGAGCACTCCAAGGCGCGGAGTTCCCGAACGGGCACTTACCGTTACACGGCCGAAGTCCCCCGCATCTGCGGCTCTCTTCCGATAGCGAACAATGACTGACTCACTGCAATCGCGACGTTCCTTCATTCAAGCCACTGCGACAGTCGCCGCTGCAACAGGAGTTACACCGAGCCTCGCAGCCGATACTGCCGCACCACGGTCTCGACGAACTCTGCCGACCGACGTGCTGGTCTGCGGTGGAGGGTGCGCCGGAAGTGCCGCAGCCATCGCAGCAGCCCGACGAGGAGCCAAAGTCTTGCTCGTTGAGAAAGCTCCGTTTGCAGGTGGCATCATCACCAGCGTTGGCCTGCCGTACTTCGATGGCATCGCCAACATCCGCGATCATCGCATCGTCGTGCGAGGCATCGCTCTGGAACTGCTCTCCAAGTCAGGAGTCTGCGCACCCGATGCCAAGACGGTGTCCAAGCACAATCCAACCATCCCCAATACCTTCGAATTCAAGCTACTACTCGATCGCACGTTTCAAGAACAAAAAGCCAACTTGAATGTGCTCTTCAACTCGTTTGTCTGCGACGCTCAGACCAGCGGCTCGCGAATTAGGTCGGTCACGATCGCCAATAAGGATGGCCTCGTAACCATTGAACCCAAGGTCGTCATTGACTGTTCCGGCGATGCCGATGTAGCCGCGTGGGCCGGTGCTCCGTTCGAGCAGAATGCAGAAGTCCAACCGCTGACGTTGCACTTTCGGATCGGCAACGTGAAAGGCGGACCGGGCATCGGTGGGCTCTGTCGAGCCGCCTTGGAAGCCGCTCAAAAGCGAGGCGAGCTGCCGTACTACTACGGCCCCGGCGTCATGTTCATGTTCGGCAAAGAAGAGATCTACGTGCATGGCGTGCGAGTCCCTGCCAATCCCACGGACGCCGCAGACCTCAGCCGCGCGGAAGCTCAAGGTCGAGCCGACGCCCATGCGATGTTTCGAGCCTGGAAGAAAGACGTCCCAGCGTTCGCAGACTCGTACTTCATCGAGGCTTATCCGTGGATCGGAGTGCGCGAGTCCCGTCGCATCATCGGTCAGCATGTCTTGAGCGAAGAAGATCTGATGCAAAGTCGCCGCTTCGATGATGCCATCGCGACCGGCTGTTGGTATCTCGATCTGCATCCCAACAAGACCACGATCGGCAGCGCGAACGACTTCAATCCTCAGAAGGTGCAGCCCGAGCCTTACGACATTCCTTACCGCTCGCTGCTACCACAGAAGATCGAGAACCTCTTGGTCGCCGGCCGTTGCCACTCTGCCACTCGCGGAGCCCACGCTTCCACGCGAGTCACCGTCACCGCAATGGCGATGGGAGAAGCCGCGGGTCTTGCAGCCGCGCTGTCACTCGAAAGCAAAACCGAAGTCGCATCGCTAAGTGGCCAAAAAGTCCGAGAAGCCCTTGCCGCTCTCCAAGCCGGCCCCTTCACGGATGCCTAGCCGGAACTCATGAGAGTTCTGCAACAACTCAAACGGCCTGGTGCCAATTGTCTCCATCTAGTCATCCCCAAACCGAACCCCAGCCATCGCGTCGAGCGAGAAATCACTAAGTGGTGACTGAACTCATCGCGATGGTTCATCCCATGTAGATGTTTCAGGATGAGCTTTTCCGCGCGATCAGAGTCAGTTGAGAGCACAGCAATTTGAATCGGGCTCTTCGTCGATCGACGGTCGGTCGGGATGATACATCGTGCCGTTGGAATACCAGCGTGCTAGATCAACTCGCTCTTTCCAGTGGTCTTCACTTCTCTTCCACTCAGCCTCGGAATCGACGTATTGAAAACACGGTGGCGGCCAGACTTCGCGCTCTCGCCCGCTTCCATAATTCATTACGGGAACGGTGACGCGAATTCCTTCCGGAAGAATCTTACCGGGGATCGGGATGTAGGGTGCGAATCGCTCGATGTAAGCATTCTCCCAATGTGCTACTGCGTAATGGGCCGTGCGATAATCGACGTAATTCTGAAGACAGCGACGAGCCCACATTTCGCTCGTCGCCGTATTGCTCCAAACGGTTTCGCCAATGACTTGCCGATTATCGCTCTCAATCTCGTCCCAGTGACTGAGGTAGCGGTCCCAATCAGGCATCGCATGACGTTCCCAACGCTCGATGCCTCTGGGACTGATTGAATAGCTCAGCCGCATTTGCGAGTCGGGAGCAAACCAATCTTCAACTTGGTCAATACCATTTGGATTTGAGACTACTTTCGCAGTGCCGTAACCAGTCGACAGAACTACGTCGCCGCGACGCCATAGTTTCCATAATGTTTGTGCGAGTTGCTGGACGGTCCCACCAATCACCGGAGCGCTCCATCGAAGTGAGTATCCCGTTGCCGTGAAGTCATCCGGATGAAGTATCCAATCCAAATAAATCTCCGAAGCCTCTTCGATTGGGCGTTCTAATATCCACAACTCGGGATACGGCAGCGGCTCGATTGGTGGAGGTTCAGGTATCAGCATCGCGGTCTTCTCTACTCCTTCCACACTTCGATCTCGGTCAGGCCGCTGCGGGAGTTGCCTTTGTGAGTAAAGACGGCTCGGACCTTTGATGCTGTGACGCGGTCGAAACGCACGGTGTTGTTGACGCCGCCGGTTGGAGTTTCGGGAGACGACTTCGCATTCGAGACCTTCTTCCATTCAGAGCCGGTCCAATGCTCGATGACGTAGGACGTCGGAGATTGCACGCCGCCTCGGTCGTCGTAGAAGTGCAGGTCGACTCGACCGATTTCTTGGGGCTCGCCGAAGTCCACTTCGAGCCAGTCGGTCGGCGACTTAGACTCGTAGCTCGTCCAACGATTGTGCGGCGTCGGGCCGTAGACGATGCGACCGTCGTTGACCATTTCGACCTTGTCGTAGCGCGACGTGTGCGACGCGCTGACCTTCGGGAAGCCATCCTGCTTCGCCGGGCTTCTGTAAGCCAAATTACCCTTCGGTGCTGGAGCCGGAACGATGGGACGCTCGGCGTCGCCCCACAGTTCGAGCTCGGTTAAGCCAGTGCGGCCGTTGGCTCCGTGAGTGAAGACGACTCGCAGCTTGCTGATGTCTTGAGGAGCGAACTTCACGACGTTCGGACGATGACCAATCGGTTGAGCCGGCGTTCGCTGTTGATTCGGCAGCGGCTGCCACTTCTGATCGCGCCACACTTCGAGCGTGAACTCAGTCGGCGCGACGATGACCTTCTCGTCGTCGAGGAAAAAGAGCTTCGCCGTATGCACGCGGCGGGGCATGCCGAGATCCAGTTCGAGCCAATCGGTGTCGGTCTTCGAACCTTCCGTCGTCCAACGATTCGGTGGATCGCGGTGATACCAATCGTTGCCGTCGATCAGCTTCGAGGGCGATGACCTCGGGCCGGTGTGACTCACAGCGATGCGCGGGTAGTAGTCGCCATCGTTGTTCACGGCGTAATTGATGTCGGCAACGCGCGGATCACGCACGCCCTTTCTCGACGGCAACGAAACGCCTTGCTTCACCACCAACCGCGCGAGCTTCTCCGACTTTGCCACTTCTTTGCCATCGACCAGCACGCGCAAACCGGCACCGTGCTTGTAGCGCTCGCCGGTCTTGTCCCAGAAGATGCTGATTCGATGCTCGCGATACGGCACATCGTCGAGCGCGAAGTAATCCCAATCCGCCGGAGCGAGCGGGTGTACTTCGAGCGTCTCGTCCTCGCGCGTCGTCAGCCCAACAAGCCCGCTGATCACGAGATCGCAGAAGCCCGAATGAAAGTAATGCTCGGAGTGGTTGTAGCCGTCATGTCCCTCGAACGAGCCGGTGTCGGGATGCAGCGCCTCGGCGAGATAGGGCTTTCCATTCTTGCGATGCGACTTCGCATAGATCTGCAACAACTTCAGATAGTCGGCCTGCGTGACGACCGGTTTATTAGCCGCCGCTTGAGCTTCATTCGCATGGGCTTTGTCGAGCGTCTCCAGCAGACCGATCGCAGCCCATGCGGTTGCCCAATAGTGATAGATCTCGTCGCGTGCCTTCAGCTTTTCGGGGTCTTGCTGCTTCGAGAAATTCATCGCTCGCGTCGGCCATGAACCGTCGGCAGCTTGCTGACTCAACAAGAAGCCGCGCGCGTTCGCGAAGACTTCAGCGTGATCTCCGCCGACCTTCGCTAAGGCGTAGATCGCGATGCCGGTTGTGTAAGCGTCGCTCGGTCGATCGTTCTCCCAAGACCAACCGCCGTCGGGCTTCTGCGCCGCGAGCAATTGCTGTGTCAGTTTTGTTACCTCATCCATTGAACCGAACTGCTTCTCAAACAGCAGCCGAGTTGCCAGCCACTCGTTGTTACTGGGCGGCACGAGTTGCTGACGTTGAAACGCAATCGCTTTCTCGACGACCGCTGATCGTTTCGCGGCATCAGGCTCATAGGCAGCCAGTGCGAGCGCAGCCCACATCGTTGAAATCTGATCGGCAACGGACTCAGACCAACGGCGCATCGATAAGAACTGATTTCCCGGCATCCATGAGCCGTTCGGCCGCTGTAATTGATTCATCAGATCGACCGTGCCATCGCGGAACTCGGGCTTCGATAAGGCACTCTCACTGCCGTGCCCGGCAAGTAGCAACTGCGCGACGACATCCAATCCGCCGCCGCTGCGATCGGGTTGATTGAGCACTCGCTCGGCCGTCTTCGTGATCACCGCTTGATGCGCCTTGAGTTCCTCTTCTGTGAGCAACGGCTTGAGCTGCGCGAGGAACTCGGCTTCGGTCTTGAACGGCTTTTCGATGAGCGGCTTAAGCTTGTTTTTCACTTCTTGAGGCAGCTTCGTCGCGTCGCCTCGCCCCAGTTCATACGTCTGCAAGCGATAGAGATTGCGATGCGCGAGGGAATCTTTCTGACACCACTGCTCCCACTCGCCGAGCTTTTTGTCGTCGACCGCGAGCCCGTGCTTTTGAGCCGCTCGATGTGACCAGACGAGGAACGGGATGTGATGGCATGACATGCAACCTCGATCGTTCATCCAAGCGACGCCGTCTTTTTCGAGAAACGGCAAGCTCTTCGCGACCGCTGCTTTGACGGCAGCATCCGATGTAGCGGAAGTCGTAAGACTTCCGACGAGCGTCGCATGAGGCACCTCCGAACTCTCACGAGTTCGGCTACTGGCCACTTTCGAGCCGTCATTGAGCTGCTCGCGCTGTAACAAATTCCCCATCGCCTTGAGCGTCTGCGTCGTCGCGTAAGGCCATGACTGCCCGCTCCACCAACAGCACGAATTCTTCAGCAAGAACATCGGATCGTTGCGTTCGACGGTCGACGGGCCGAAGTCCGAATAAAAGCCGTCGCGCTGCATCAGCTTCGACCATGCGGCCTCATAACCCTTGTCTCGGTCGATCATGTTGAACTGCCACGGGACGTAGCCGATCAGCTCGCGACCATGCGAATCGCCTGCGAACTGGCCGCTCTCGTAAGTCCGAGTCAACGCCTTGATCTTGTGCCCGTCGCGCTCTTCGTCGTTCTTGAAGACGGGGAAGAAAAATTGCCGCTTCTCGTCCCACAACAGCGCGAGCATCTTCGCTTTGATCGACGATGCCTTCTCGTCAAAGCGTTTCGCGATGTCCTCTTTGCCCGCGAGTCGAGCGACCTTCGCAATCGCGATCGCATCGGCCCACATGTAGGCATTGAACGACGGCCGGTAGCTCGGAGCACCTCGCAAGATGTCCTTCGTTTGCCGCGAGTTGATGTTGAACTCCCTGCAGTCGTCATGACCGGTTTGCCAGAAGAGCCCGACTTCCGGAACGAAGTGCCGCTTCTCCCAACCTTCGTAATTGGCGATCAAGTCCGGCAGCAGATCTACGAGCAGCGCGTCATCGGGATGCACGCTCTGCACGGCGACCGCGCTGTCCGCGAGCCATGTCGAATAATTCCTCGGCTGAGCCCCCGGAGTGCGGAACCAATACTTCAAATAGTCTCGCGCGATCGTCGGCTTACGCAGCCACCGAGCCTCATAAAGCTGATGCCCCGCCGGGCAGCTAATGGCTCCATAAGCCCCCGACCAAAATGGCCGGTCGATGAACTCCGTGAACGAGTACCCGCTGTTGGGCGAGCCATACGTGAGATGCTTCGTGAGCAACTCCCAGCGGTAGTAGTAAGTCGTCGTGATGTCGGGATCGGGGCACTCGAAGAAGGGGATGTGCTCCTTGTACCAATCCCAATCGCGGTTATCCCAAAACGTCTGAGCCTCAAGCAGCTTCTGCTTATCAAGCGACTGAGCCGACGCAGGCTTCACAACCAACAACAGCAACACCACCAAAGCCATCATCATCGAGCGCATCAAACAGATCTCCTCATGAAGACGTTGAGTTGGGTTTTCAAACTGTCGAGCAAGTCGTCCAATTGCGATCCGACCCAAAACTCCCCTCGCCCCTATGGGGAGAGGGGTCGGGGGT
>OMIV01000067.1 GCA_900299185.1 Planctomycetaceae bacterium | reverse complement strand
GCTTTTGGTCACAGCTGAAGCATTACCGCCGAGTCGCCACTCGCTACGAGAAAAAGGCTCAAAACTTCCTCGCCTTCGTCCAACTGGCTTCCATCATAATCCTGCTCAAATAGAAAATACATAGGCGATGCAACACAGCGTCCACACGACCTAGCAAACTGGCTGAAGGAATTGGCTGGCACCACAGCATCAAATACGGCACGTCGCGTGCGAACGACTCGGCAGCAGCGGCGGGCGACGGCGGTTGAGCGGAATCAGGCTCATGCCAGCATCGAGTTACTGGAAGATCGCTCGCTGCTGACTCCGACGATCGCCTTTCCGCGGCCAGAAAGTCAGATTTACACACGGCCCGGCGGGAATGATTTCACTTGGACTTATACCACTGGGACTACTGCGGAGGTGGGCTTTCCGGGGACCTATCCGGTTTCGGAGATCAGCTATCAAAACATTACCGCCTTCAATTGGTCTTTGACTCGCGGAACCATTCAATACGCCTCATCGACTTCTGGCCCATGGACCGACCTGACCGTTGATAGTTCCGGTCCTCATTTCGTTTCGGTCTCGAATAACGTCTTTCGGTTCGTTGATTCGATGGGCAGCGATACGACGACGACTGACACCGTCGGTGTTTCATGGCGGCTCGGTGGTGGGCCTACCGGCAATACATCCACTGGAACTCAAGTCGTCCCCGATAATGCTCCGACGGACATCACTTCCGATCGCTCCGTTGTTTTGGACGACTCAACTCAAAGCGATGTTGTGGCCACTCTTTCGCCGACCGATACGGGTAGCGCGCTCTATGGTCGCTGGGTCATCGACAGCCAGTCGGTCTCAAACCTCTTCACAATCAGCAGCGATAACACCACGAATAACAAGGCGACCTCGTTGCGCGGGACGGGAACGATGCCGGCCGTCGGCCAGACGGTCTCAGTGACGGTCCATTACTACGACCTCTTCCAAACGGACAGCAACAACGATCCCATCAACGGGGAAGGCTTCAGTAAGACCCTTAACTTTACGGTTGTCGCTAACGACACAAACTCGTTGACGACCTTCGAAAACAACGTCACGGCCAACACCTTCACGTCGGGAATTCAGCAGAACCCAGCCCTCGCGACGCTGAGTAATGGAAACTACGTGGCGGTGTGGCAGTCCGCCGGACAAGACAAGACGAGCAGTTCTTACAGCGGCATCTACGGCCAAATCTTTGATAGCACTGGCACGCCCGTTGGAAGCGAGTTCGTCATCAGCAATGCCAGCACGACCTCGGACGAAATCACGCCAGTCGTAACGGCGCTCAACGATGGTCGCTTTGCAGTGGCGTACTCAGTGAAGGCGAGCGGGAACTACGAGATTGGAGTACGCATCGTCGAAGCCAATGGCACTGTGGGCTCGCAGGTCATTGCGAACGCGACGGCGACAGGAGAAGACCAAGTTACACCGTCGATCGCGACTCTGACTGATGGATCCTTCGTCGTGAGCTGGGCCAATGCCACGACCAGTGACATCAAGCTGCAGCAGTTCTCGGCAGCCAATGCGTCGGCGATCGCATCGAATGTCACCGTCGCAGCCGCTGATGGTTATTTGCAATCAGTCGCGGCGTTGAGTAACGGAAGCTACATCGTAGCCTGGGACAGCTATGCCGATGGCAAAGTCAACTTCCGCCTGGGCACGTCGAGCAGCGTTTCCACCACGATCGACCAATCAAACAATGTGCCGCCGCGAATCGCCCCCTTGTCGAATGGCTTCGTGATCGTTTCGGACGTCTACAACTCGGGCACAAATAAGTACGGTCTGGTTGCCGGTCGCTATTCGAATGCAGGGGCTCTGCAAGGCAGCACGTTCGACGTCAACACTCAGAGCGGCAATCAGTATGCACCGTCGATTGCAACGTTGTCTGATGGTGGCTTTGCCGTCGCCTGGACTTCAGAAACGGTCGATCAAATCTACAACGGCATTGCTGGTCGCCGGTTTGATGCCAGCGGAACTGCAGTCGATACGAATGAATTCCAAATCAACCAGTTCCGAGCCAAGGACCAGTCCTTTCCTGCCATCACGGCGCTGGCGAACCACGGCTTTGCGACTGCCTGGAATCAACAAGCCGATAACTCTTCGTATCCGCTGGCCGAAGTGGATGTCGTCACGCGAGCCTTCAATGCCGTGACAACGACGCCTGCTGCGACACTCTCTGTGAGTGCTAGTAGCGGGACTGAATCTGGTTCAACAGCGATTACTGTCACAGCCACAGCAGATGGAGCAGTCAGCGGCGATCAAACGATAGACCTCACTGTCACCGGTACGAACATCACTGCGGGCGACTTCAGTTTGACGGACGGAGACACCGGTACGGCGGGCATTCAAATCAAGATTGCGAATGGCCAAACCACCGGCACGGTCACCTTCACGATTGGCAACGACAAACTGCTCGAAGGCACGGAGACCGCAACGCTGACCATCTCCAATCCGACGAGCGGTCTGACGCTGGGTAAGACGACCAGTCAGACCGTCGATATCAGCGATGACGAAGCCGCGACGCTCGATATTGAAGCGACATCTACCGTCACCGAAGCGGGCGGCAGTCAGTCGGCGGGCAAAGTGACACTGTCGATTTCCGGCTCGGGATCCGGCAGCTTTACGTTGGGGACTGGAATCAGCATTACAGCCGATGTCACGGACGCCGGAACCGGAACCGCAACGAGCGGCACGGACTACACCGCGATTGGCACGCAAACCGTTAAGTTTAACAACGGCGCGGCATCGGGAGACTCCAAGCAGATCAGCATCGCGGTCACGGACGATTCGGACATCGAAGGCGATGAGACGATCGCGCTGTCGCTCGGCAATCTCGCCGGTTCCAGTGTGACAAAGTCGTTAGGCACTAAGAGCAACACCACGACGATCACCGACAATGATTTCGCCGGGCCGACTTTGAGCAGCATCGCTCTCTCTGACTCCGCATTGAGGATCGGTGACACTTCGACGGTGACGTTCACCTTTAGCGAACCAGTCACGGGCTTTGACACTGGCGACATCACCGCGCCGAATGGTTCGTTGTCGAGCGTCGTGTCCAGCGATGGCGGCACGACATGGAGCGGCACTTACACTCCCAATGCGAATATCGAAGACAGCAGCAATACGATCGACGTCAATCTGAGCGGCGTGCAAAACGGGAAGAGTATCGCGGGATCTGGAACGTTTAGCTCCAACAACTTCGTGATCGATACCAAGCGACCGACAGTGACGATCACGCTTTCAGACACCGCACTAAAGATCGGCGACACGGCCAAAGTCACGCTCACCTTCAGTGAAGCGGTGTCGGGCTTAACAACCGGCGATCTCTTTGTGGCAAACGGCAGCGTGTCATCGATTAGCTCAGCGGATGGAGGTATCACGTGGAGTGCCACACTGACACCAGCATCCAACGTCGAAGACGCAACGAACGTCATCACGCTCGATAACACGGGCGTGACCGATCTCGCAGGCAACTCCGGTTCGGGCGAAACTGACTCTGAGAACTACGCCATCGACACCAAACGACCGACGGTGACGATCGATCTCTCGGCAATGGCATTGAGCATCGGCGAAACATCGGGCGTGACCTTCACGTTCAGCGAGGCTGTGACAGGATTCACGACCGCGGATTTGCTTGTGGATAACGGCGCGGTGACCGGGCTCTCTTCCAGTGACGGCGGTTTTATTTGGACCGCCACGCTGACTCCGGATGTCGATGTCGAAAACAGCACCAATGTCATCACGCTCGACAACTCAGGTGTATCAGGCCTTGCTGGCAATTCTGGGTCCGGCACAACGGACTCGGCTGTCTACAGCATTGATACGCACGCCCCGACGGCGATCGTTGCTGTCGCCGATCTGTTGTTATCTCTTGGCGAAACGTCAAACGTCACAATCACGTTTAGTGAGGCGGTCACGAGATTCACGACTGCGGATCTGCAAGTTGATAACGGCTTGGTGACGGGCCTCTCATCCAGCGACGGCGGAGTTACTTGGTCCGCAACTCTTACTCCAGCAGCATTTACCGAGAGTGTCACGAATCACGTCACACTCGACACCACGGGCGTAAGCGATCTCGCAGGAAACGACGGTTCGACCACGGCTATCTCGAATAACTTCGCGATCGACACAGTGCAACCGACGGCCGACATCATCGATATCACGCCGGATCCGCGTTCGAGGAATGCTGGTTTTGTCACGGTCAGCTTCAATGAAGATGTGACTGGGGTCGACATCGCGGACTTCACGCTTACGCGCGACATGAAGTCGATCGACATCAGCAAGCTCTCGGTCAGCGGCAGCGGCAAGGCTTATACGCTCGACCTGTCGACGGTCACGACTGAGAACGGCAGCTATCAACTGACGCTTGTGGCGGCGGGCTCCAACATCATCGATGCCGCTAATAACGCTTTGGCAGCAGACGCTTCGGATAGTTGGGAGCGAGTGAATCCGACGGTCGATCTGAGCGTCCTTCCGCTCGCCATCAACGAAGGCAAGAGCGCCGTCGTGACGGCCACTCTGTCTTCAGCAACCGACGTTGACGTCACGGTCAACGTGACATTGGGTTGATCGGCTAGTGGTAAGAACGATTACTCTGTCGGCACGACTCCGCTCACGATCGCGGCTGGCACGACTTCGGCCACTCTGACCATCGACGCAACGGATGACACTCTCGACGAGCCCAACGAAACCGTCACCGTCACTCTAGGCACGCTGACCAACGCATCGGCTGGAAAGTCGGATTCCGTATCCGTCGTGATTCTCGATACCGACGATGCACCGATTACTGCCGTCGCGACGAATGGCGTGCTCGTGGTGACCGTCATTCAGCAGATTCCGACGGACTCGCGAGTGACTTTTAACTCGGGAAATAACCAGTTCGTCGTGGGCTCGTACACGGAAGGCGTTCTCGCGACGACCTTCTTCATTGACGCTGCCGACGTCACCAACGGTTTGCAGGGAGTGCTCGGTACCGATGCGGACTCATTCGATGTCAGCGGCATTTCGTTGACGACCACCATTCAAGCGGGTAGCGGAAATGACACCATCCTCGGTTCAACTGGTGCGGACTCAGTCGACGCTGGTGATGGCAACGACTTGCTAGCTCTGGGGGCCGGTGCAGATACCGCTGACGGCGGCGCAGGAGCCGACGTCATTCGCGGTGGAGCTGGTGTCGACATGCTGGCCGGTGGCGATGGCAATGATTCGCTCTACGGACAAGGCGCCGTCGACACGCTCAACGGTGGCGCGGGAGTCGATCTGCTCGACGGCGGAGTCGCGGGAGTCGCCATCATCGACGACTTCGCGGGTTCAATCGCGGTCACGAATACCGGCTACTCGTCGGCATCCGGCAAGGTGGTGGCCGAGCAGATTGGTTACCTCACGCTGACGGGCAGCGCGGCGGGCGACAGTGTCGATTTAACAGCTTTCAGTTTCGGTTTGGCGATCATCTCTGGCGGTGACGGCAACGATACTCTGACCGGCAGCTCGATTAAGGACTTCCTCGACGGAGACGGCGGCAACGATGTCATCACCGGCGGAGGGGGCGACGACAACCTGCAAGGCGGCCTTGGTGCCGACACCATCAACGGTGGTGACGGC
>OMIV01000066.1 GCA_900299185.1 Planctomycetaceae bacterium | reverse complement strand
TTCGGGCTTCCAGTTGTGCTTCTCCAATCACGACATTTTCACGCCCGGCGACGAAGTCGACACGCTCGTCGCGATGAACCCGGCGGCTCTGCGAGCGAACATCGGCGACCTCAAAATCGGCGGCACGCTCATCATCAACGAGGACAACTTCACGAAGTCGGACCTCGCGAAAGCCAACTACGATCACAACCCGCTTGAGAGCGACAAGCTCCGCAACTACCGCGTGCATAAGGTGCCGATGACGCGCCTGACGCGCGACTCAGTTGCGGGCCTCGGCCTCTCGACGAAGGAAGCCGATCGCTGCAAGAACTTCTTCTCGCTCGGCCTCGTGTATTGGCTGTATGAGCGCGACAAGAAGGTGACTGAGGACTATCTCCGCACCCAGTTCGCCAAGAAGCCGGAAGTGCTCGAAGCGAACTTGCGAGCTCTGAATGCTGGTTTCAACTTCGGCTTCTCGACCGAAAGCTTCACGGTTCACTATCAAGTTGATCCTGCGAAGCTGCCGGCTGGTAAGTACCGCAAAATGACCGGTAACGAAGCGACGGCGATCGGACTCGTCACTGCGGCGAAGATGGCCGGACGATCGTTGTACTATGCTGGTTATCCAATCACTCCGGCAAGCGACATCCTGCACGAGCTGTCGAATCATAAGAACTTCGGCATTCGCACGTTCCAAGCGGAAGACGAAATCGCAGCGTGTGCGGCAGCAGTCGGTGCAGCATATGCCGGTGAGCTTTCTGTGACCGGTAGCTCGGGTCCCGGCATCTGCCTGAAGGGTGAAGCGATGGGCCTCGCGGTCATGACCGAACTTCCGGTCTTGATCATCGACGTGCAACGCGGCGGCCCGAGTACCGGTCTTCCCACTAAGACCGAGCAAGCCGATCTCTTGCTGGCGTTCTTCGGTCGCAATGGCGAATCGCCGATGCCGATCATCGCTGCTCAAAGCCCCGGCGACTGCTTCTACGGAGTTCAAGAAGCTCTGAAGATGGCCGTCGACTTCATGACTCCCGTGCTGTTCCTCACGGACGGTTACATCGCCAACGGTGCTGAACCGTGGCGCATCCCGACTCAAGAAGAGCTCGACAAGTACAAGATCACAGTGAAGCACATAGCCGAGATCAATCACGAGAAGGGCTACATGCCCTATCTCCGTGATCCGGAAACGAAAGCTCGTCCGTGGGCGGCAATCGGCACGCCGGGTCTCGAGCACCGCGTCGGCGGTCTTGAGAAATCTGACGTGACGGGTCACATCAATTACTCCCCGCCAAATCACGAGCACATGGTTCGCACCCGCGCCGGCAAGGTCGCAGGTATCGCGAATTACATCCCCGAGCAGACAGTGATAGGTCCTGACTCGGGCGAGCTGCTCGTCCTCAGTTGGGGCGGAACTTACGGAGCAGTGCGGTCGGCAACTCGCGACGCCCAGAACGCGGGCAAGTCCGTTGCTCACGCTCATATCCGCTACTTGAACCCGTTCCCGAAGAACCTCGGAGCAATGCTGAAGCGCTACAACAAGGTCCTGATTCCGGAACTCAACATGGGGCAGCTCCTCACGTTGATCCGATCGAAGTACCTCGTTGACGCTCGTGGGCTCAACAAGATCAAGGGTAAGCCGTTCTTGGTTAGCGAGTTGGTGGCCGGAATCGACACCGTGCTCAACACACCGCTCAGCGAGCTGCCAGCGAGCCTGCAAACGGCTGCTGGTCGCAATGAAGACCTCGGCGAAGCCGGCGGTTGATTGACGTTGATGGTTCCTGCTGCAGCAACACGGAGTCGGTGCAGTACGACGGACTTCTAGTCCGTCGAGAGAACGGACCGACGGACTACAAGTCCGTCGTACAAAGCTGCTCGCACGGCCTGCTGAAGTGCCGAATTAAGTCTCTTCAACAAACTCATTCAAACTTTCCATAGGCATAAGCCATGACCACAGAACTCCCCGTTTTGACTCCGAAAGACTTCGCGAGCGATCAGGATCCTCGGTGGTGCCCGCGTTGCGGCGACTACTCGATCTTGGCGCAGATGAAGAAGGTGCTGCCGACTCTCGGCATCGCCAAAGAAAAGTTTTGCTTCGTGTCGGGCATCGGCTGCTCAAGCCGCTTCCCCTATTACATGAATACCTATGGCTTTCACGGCATTCACGGCCGAGCCCCCGCGATCGCGACTGCGATCAAGATGGTTCGTCCCGACATGCAAGTGTGGACCATCACCGGTGACGGCGACGCGCTCTCGATCGGCGGCAACCACTTGCTGCACGTGATCCGCCGCAACGTCGATCTCAAAGTCATCCTCTTCAACAATCAGATTTACGGTCTGACGAAGGGGCAGTACTCGCCGACGAGTCCGCTCGGTAAGAAGACGAAGAGCACGCCAATGGGCTCGGTCGATCATCCGGCCAATCCGTTGTCGGTCGTGCTCGGCTGCGAAGCGACCTTCGTTGCTCGCTCGGTCGACATCGACATCAAGCATCTGACCTACGTGCTGGAGCGAGCTGCTCATCACAAAGGCACGGCGTTCGTCGAGATCTATCAAGACTGCAACGTCTTCAACTCGGGTGCCTTCGAGTTCGCGACCGACAAGTCGGTCAAAGACAACAACGTTGTCTATCTCGAGCACGGCAAGCCGCTTGTCTTTGCTGGTGGCAAGAAGGGCATTCGGATCAATGAAGGCAGCCGTCCTGAGATCGTTGATCTCGGCGGAGACGTCAAAGAGGACGACTTGCTGTTCCATGACGAGAAGCAAGTCGAGCCAAGTCTCGCCTTCACGCTCGCTCGCATGCGTTACCCGGAGTTCCCCGAGCCACTGGGCATCTTCCGCTGCGTCGAGAAGCCGACCTACGACGAAGAATGCGACAAGCAGATCAAAGCTGCGATCGCGGCCAAAGGCCCCGGCGATGTGATGGAATTGTTACATCGCGGCGACACATGGGATGTGACGTAATCGCGTTTGATGCGTCGATTCAGTCAATGAGGAGGGCGGCTGTTCGGTAACGAGCAGCCGCCCTTTTTTGTTTGATCCATCAAGAGTTCGAAGCGACTTCTGGCTCAGTTTGCCTTGCGCTCTCATCGACCACCTTATCGACTTGATCGGGCGCCACTTCTTCTAATGACGTTCCGTCGTCGCAGTGTCGCAGCAGCATGTAGATCACAGTCCAAGCGGACCAGAAGTAGCTGACCGCGTACCCCATCGAGAGCATTTTCCAAAACGACAGCCAGTCGGCAGTGACTCGTGGGATTTCCGATCCATACCCGAGTGCGACGCTCCACGTGGCCATTAAGCCTGCTTGATCGAACAGGAGTTGAATCAGGCTCAAACCCACAGCTCCGATCGCTCCTGCCGCGCAGATCAAGAAGGCCGCGTAGAAGGGATGATCGACAACGAGCCCATAACTGCGAGCCAACCCGTCAAAGCCATCGCTGTCTTCGGTGCTGATTGCCGCGACCATCAACGGCCAGCCCAGAGCGACCACATTCAAAAGCACGGCCATCGCCAATCCCAGCGGCAACAACAAGCCCCAGGCCGCATTGAGAGACGGCTTGCCGATGTCTGGAGCAATTGAAACGCACACACCGAGCAACCAACCGACAATTGCCAATATTCCTACACCCATCAACGGCAGCGCTGGCGCGACAAGGTATGACAGATACTGCCGCTGCGAATGCTTGATCGCAGCTCGCAGACTGCCTTGCGGCTTCCTGGCAAACCGTAGCGACGTCAGGCGGACGATCGTGCCTCCGATCAGGCCTCCGATCGAACATTTCACAATCAAACTCGTGAAGGCAAAGCCTAGTTCGCTCCATGACCAATCGGGCCGCACGATCCGCGCGAGCGGGTCGATGATGTCTCCGAACAGTTCACCCCATTTGGCGAGCCAGGGACTATCACCGATTGCAAGGAAGGGCCTTAACGGATTGGCGGCGTTCTTCATCGTCAGTGATTTGATGGCGAATGCTTGTCGCAACCATTCATCAGAAAGTCGCAACAAATACAGAGCGACCGCACCGAGCAGGAGAATTGTCGGGCTCATTGCGATCGTCATCGCGCGCGGAAGACGCAACCAAGGAAGTTGGGTGCGCCAATCAATCTGCAGAGAAGGCTGAGTCATAAGAACGGCTGAGAATACGCAGAAGAGTGAGTGGAATCCGTCGCCAAGTACGACATCCAGGCCCCATTCGGTCAGGCATCTGGAGCGCGGCAGAATGAACGGCAGCCTCAATCGACGCAACTTGCAGCGAGAGACTTCTCAGTTCGAAGCGCGGGACGGGTGACTCAACTCGATTAGGAACGCACTCAGTTCAGCGTGACGCTCAGGCTCGGTGGGTTCTTGAGCGATTGGAAGACCACGCAGTACCGCTCCGTGAGCTGAATGAGTTTGGCGAGCTGCTCGGGAGTGGCATCGCTGTCGATTTCAAAGTGGACTCGAATAGCGGTCATACCGATCGGCACTTCTCGTGAGACGCCCAGAGTGCCTCGAAAGTCCACATCGCCTTCAGCCGTGATCATCGCTTTGCGAATGGTGATGCCCATCGCTGTCGAAACCGCAGAGAGCGTGACTCCCGCGCAACCGATCAAAGACTGCAGCAGCATGTCGCCGGAGCAGGCCCAGTCGGGGTTGCCACCGGCGGCCGGATGGAGACCGGCGGCGATGGTGCCCGTTGTGGTTGGGATGAGACATGTCAGATTTCCGACAGACACTTCACCGGTCGCTCGCATGGTGACGAGTGCTGCTGCCGGTTCCGCTTGATAGCGCTCTTTGATGGGCTTCTGGAGAGCTTTCAACTCGTCACCGGTCATGCTGGTCCTCTTGATTGCAGCGGTTGTGGTGTTGGAGAAAGTCGTCGACTTTCGCACATTTCGCGTGGTTATGCTTCCGTTCTGCCGAAGCCGTTGCGTCGCTGCGGACAGGCAGAGGATGTTGGAAACGACCGCGCGACAGACTTACTCGACGGTCACGCTCTTGGCCAAGTTGCGCGGACGATCCACGTTGCAGCCACGTTCCAGAGCAATGTGATAGGCCAGCAATTGCAGTGGGATGCTGGTTACCAGAGGTTGTAGAAAATCTTCCACTTCCGGCACATAGATCACATCGTCGGCCAGATCTGCGATGCGATGGTCGCCTTCACAAGCGATCGCAATGACCTTGCCGCGTCGAGCTTTGATCTCTTCGAGATTGCTCATGATCTTCGGGTAGATCGCACCGCGAGGAATGACGAACACACTCGGTGTCTCCTCATCGACGAGTGCAATCGGACCATGCTTCATCTCAGCCGCCGGATAGCCTTCCGCATGGATGTAGCTGATCTCTTTGAGCTTCAGCGCACCTTCGAGCGCCACCGGGAAGTTGTAGAGCCGACCGAGGTACAAGAAGTTGTCGTACCCAGCGTACTTCGCGGAGATCTCGCGCACGGAGTCGTGGCAGCCGAGCGTGCGACGAATCGTGTCGGGCATGTCTCGCAGTTGTGAGATCATGCGTTTGCCCGCGTGGTAAGACATGTGTCGCATCCGGCCCAAATACAGAGCCAGCAGCGACAGCGCGGTGACTTGCGATGTAAAGGCTTTGGTCGACGCGACGCCGATTTCCGGTCCGGCATGCAAGTAGATGCCGCCGTCGGCTTCACGAGCAATCGTTGATCCGACCACGTTGCAGATTGCGAGCGATTTATGGCCCTTGCGTTTGCACTCGCGCATCGCGGCCAAGGTGTCAGCGGTCTCTCCACTCTGGGTGATGGCAAAGACCATCGTCCGCTCGGTGAGTGGCGGATTGCGATAGCGCAGCTCGCTGGCGTACTCGACTTCCACAGGGATGCGTGCGAACTCTTCGATTAAGTATTCGCCGACAAGACCTGCGTGCCAGCTCGTTCCGCAAGCCGTCAACACAATGCGATCGACCAACCGTAGCTCTTGAGGGTCGATGTTGAGCCCGCCGAATTTCGACGTGGCGGAATCGTCATCGATACGACCACGCAAGCAGTTCTCGATCGACTCAGGCTGCTCGTAAATCTCCTTCAGCATGTAGTGATCGAACTTGCCAAGATCGAGGTCCGTTGAGACTTGGTTGATGGTCTGAACCGACATCTTCACTCGGCCTTCGTCTCGACGATGAAGGTCCACGTGATCGGCGGTGATGACGGCCATTTCGTGATCAGCCAGATAAACGACTTCGTCCGTGTAGCCAGCCAAGGGGCTCGCGTCGCTGGCGATGAAGTGCTCGCCCTTGCCGACGCCAATCACGAGCGGACTGCCGGCTCGCGCGACGAGAATCAAGTTCGGGAGATCGCGGAACAGAATCGCGAGACCGTAAGTGCCTTTCAGCTTCTTCAGCGAGACTTCAACGGCCTTCATGTAGGTGGAAACTGACTCCGGGTCTTCACCCAACTTGATCTGCTCTTCGAGATGATGAGCGATCAAATGCGCGACGACTTCGCTATCGGTCGCGGTTCGAAAGACGTAGCCGAGTCCCTGCAGTTGCTCTTTGAGCTTGGCGTAGTTTTCGATGACGCCGTTATGCACCAGCACAACTTCGCCGTTGCCGCCGACGTGTGGGTGCGAGTTAACGTCAGTCGTTGCTCCGTGAGTTGCCCAGCGCGTGTGGCCAATACCGATCGAACCTCGCACGGGATTGGCCGCGACGAGCTTTCGAAGTTCTTCAACTCGTCCCACCTTCTTGCGAATGCCAATCTCGCTATCGCGTTGCACCGCAATGCCGGCGCTGTCGTAGCCGCGGTATTCGAGTCGCGTGAGTCCGTCCAACAGAAGTTCTGGGGCCGACCGAAATCCGACATAGCCAACGATGCCACACATAGGGCGCTCCGTTGTGAAGAATTGAAGAATCGAGGAAGAGTCAAAGGGCAGGGCGATCGTCGACCAAAGCCGACCAATCGCGAGCGCATGCGGAGGGGCGATTCAATGCTTCGAGTTTCAGCGACTGCCGAAGAACTCAAAGGATTGAGGAGATAGGTGGAATAAGTACGAAGCCAGAACGACTTCGGAAGGGGCGGGGAACCTAGTCCCGCTCGCGAAACAGCGTCAATACAGGTCTTGGTGGGAACTCCGTGACCTGGAGTGCTCCGGCTCGACGGAGCACTCCGACTTAGCGGGATTCGGATTTGCTCTAGTTTTCCCAGTTCGACGTCAGGAGCGAAGTTCGAACGATTTCGTTCCTACCATCAGTCTTCTCGGGGTCGCTCGTTGATGTCGACAACTCAGCAAGAGCCCGCATTGACTTGAGAAGATCAAGATCGTTGACGTTGGCTGACGGCGTCTTCTCTGTTGATGTCATTTCGCGTGCCGCTGAGTTGGAGGGCTCTATCGAGCCGGAGCACTCCAGGATTCTTTATCGTTGGGATTTCTGCCGGTTGCTCCACTGTGATCCACAGCATCGAAACGGGATGACTTCTCGGTTGACTTCACGCCGCGAGTCGTAACTGCGACTCTCTGAATTGGACGCTGGGATTGAGGCGACTCGCGCGGCGTTGGTTTTGTTTGTCGGTCTTACTTCAGAGAGCTTTGGCATGCTGTCCGTTATTGATGCGCTGTCGCAGATCGTCGCGACGGTTTGTCCGTTGCCGGTGATTGACGTTCCGGTTGCTTCGGCACTTGGTCGGGTTCTGGCTGCGGAAGTCACGGCTGACTTGGATTCGCCGCCATTCGATAAGGCACTGATGGATGGCTTCGCAGTTCGGTCTGAGGACATACGCGGCGAACGCATCGACTTAAGGATCATTGAAGAAGTCACTGCAGGACGAGTTCCGCAACGCAGTCTGTCGTCGGGGCAGGCGACTCGCATCATGACGGGTGCCATGATTCCTACAGGCGCGGATGCCGTGGTTCGCATCGAAGACGTCGAACTCGATCCGGCGCAGCCCGATCGCGTCATCATCAAAGTTCCAAGCATTCGGCCCGAGCAAAATGTCCTGCGACGAGGCACTTCGATGCGTGCAGGTCAGCGTGTGATGTCTGCCGGTCGCAAGTTGCGTGCTCAAGAACTGGCTGCCTTGACCGAGATGGGACAAACGCAGTTGCAAGTCCGGCCTCAGCCACGCATTGCCGTGTTGGCCACTGGTGATGAGCTTGTGCCTGTCGAGCAAGTGCCGGGACCAGGTCAGATTCGGAATTCGAACGAGACGATGCTCGCAGCGCAGATTGCTCAAGCCGGTTGCTCGGCGATGCCACTGGGAGTGGCTCGCGACGAACGCGTTCATCTTCGAGAGCGAATCGCAGTCGGGCTCGAAGCCGACATGCTCTTGCTGTCCGGCGGCGTGTCGGCGGGCAAGCTCGATCTGGTGCCTTCGGAATTGGAGCAGGCTGGTGTGGAGCAAGTCTTCCACAAAATCAACATGAAGCCGGGCAAGCCGTTGTGGTTTGGAGTGCTGAGACGCGCGGACCGTCCGTGTTATGTCTTCGGTCTGCCGGGCAATCCGGTGAGTAGCATGGTTTGCTTCGAGCTCTTTGTTCGCGCTGCAATCCGTCGTCTCACCGGCGAACAGCCCGAGTTGCCACAGCCTCAAATGGCGAGACTGACTCACGCTCATCTTCACAAAGACGATCGCGAGACCTACTTCCCTGCCGCGATTTGGACAGAGAACGGCAGCCTCTGCGCCCGACTGATGAACTGGCATGGTTCATCTGATTTGCAATCGACTGTAGAAGCCAACGCGATGGTGGTCTTCCCGTCGTTGCCTGCCGAGTACGCTGCTGGAGCGATGGTGCCGGTCATCGAGTGGTGACTTCAGGCACCACTGAGTTTGAAAAGCTCAGACCGACTTCTTCATCCAACGTCCGCTGCGGAAGTAGCAACCAATGACGACGGCTCGCAGCGTCACATCGCAGGCCATGCCCAGCCAGGCTCCATACAACCCGGCATGCCACCAATGAATGCCGGCGTAGCCCACGGTCAGTCGCACTCCAAAGACGCAAACGGTGTTGATGAAGAGCGGAGCGATGGTGTCTCCCGCACCTCGTACCGAGATCGTGTAGATGATGGCCGCGGTCAGAGGGATCTCCATCCAGCACAGAGCTTGCAGCGCGGGAGCTCCTAATTGTCCGACCAACGGGTCGTTGTGCATTTGCTCGAAGATCCACGGCGATCCAAAGAGGAACAGCAGCGTGGTGACTGCGGCCCAGGATGCGGCTTGCATGGCGGCTCGGTGAGCACCTTGACGTGCTCGATCGGGCAACTTGGCTCCCAAGCATTGGCCAATCAAAGTCGCTGCGGCCGTGCCCCAAGCCCAAGCTGGCATGTAAGTGATGGCTTCCACTTGGACGAAGACTGTGTGAGCGGCGAGCGCGGCATTGGCTTGTTCGCCTGAGCCGATGCCCGCGATCAATCTCACAAAGAGCACATGCCCCAACCAATACAGCACTCCGTCAGTCGCTGCTGGTGCTCCGATTTTGAGGACTCGCAACATCGTGCGCACATCGAGCAGTGCGTTGATCGACGGGAGCGCATGGAGATCGGACTTCTTCCAACCTAAGGCCATTAACATCAAGCCGGCACCCATCGCGCGAGCCAGCACGGTTCCCGTGGCGACACCGTCCAAACCGATGGCGGGGACTCGCAGCGCTGGCACTCCGAAGACCAGCGACGTTGAGAACACAACATTCAGCAAGCTGACGATCCCCAGCACGAACATCGGAACGCGCATCATGCCTGCTCCGCGCAGTGCCGCGCTGCCGATCAAGCAGACGCTGCTGAAGACGTAACCGAAAGAGCAAACTCGTAAGTAGCGGATTGCGATGTCGACCAAGTCTTGATTCAAACCCAACAGCACGGTGAATGATGGCGCGATGACATACATCAAGACCGCGCTGACCAAGCCCAAGATCATGGCCACGCTCAGAGAACTTCTCGCAATGCGCGATGCTTCGTCACGTTCGCCGGCTCCCCAATGACGAGCGACCAAGGCACTCGTTCCCGTTCCCACGACAGCGAACAGAATCTCAACAAGCCAATTGACGTAGGCTCCAACACCGACTGCTGAAGTCGCTTCTTTGCTGATGAAGCCCGACAAGCGGACGTCGGTCAGGCCAACGGTGTAGTTCAGGAATTGCTCGGCCAAGACGGGGAGAGCGAGCCAAAAGATCTGCCAACCGAGTGGACCATGCAGCAACTGCGACGAGTGCTTGCTGTCTCGCAAGCGTTCGTCGGATTCAGCAGGTTGGTCACTCATGTGTTCGCGATCCATCGTTGAGTCTGAGTTCGGTCAGCGTTGCGCATACCAGGCATCGCTGACTCTGGCGGTTGAGCTTTATCTCACGGCGAATGAGATCGTTCCGAAGCCAGAATTGAAAACGTCTTCGGCAATCTTATGAGACTCGCATGTTGATTACGTGAGTCCAGACCTGTCTCTTATACACATCTCCGAGCCCACGAGACGTAGAGGAATCTCGTATGCCGTCTTCTGCTT
>OMIV01000065.1 GCA_900299185.1 Planctomycetaceae bacterium | reverse complement strand
GTCAGCAATTGGTTCACGATCAAGTTCGGTTCGCGGCCGCGTCGGTCGACTCGGCCTTTGATGATGGCGATCGTGTCCTTCTTCACTTTCTCGCCGTCGCGGGCGAAGTCCTCAGGCCAAATGATGCAGCGCACGATGCCCGTTGAATCTTCGAAGTCGAAGTTCGCGTACTTCGAATGACCGTTGCGACTGGGTTTCTTAGTGGTGGCAGGTTTAATCGACGAGATCATGCCGCCGACAATCACTTCGGAGCCGTCATCCATCGTGCCGAGTTCTTTGTTCTTCGTGTTGACGAGCCGCTCCAATCGGTCGCCCACTTGAGTCAGCGGATGCGAAGTCAGATAGAAGCCGAAGACTTCTTTCTCGGCAGCAAGCTTCTGGGCGTAGGACCAATCTTCCGCTGGTGGCAGCGCGACATCCGCTTCGGACTTTTCGCCGGTTGGAGTCGTTGCTTCATCCATTCCACCAAACAGGCTCTTTTGACCGCGAGCTTTATCTTTGGCTTTCGACGACGCCGACTGCATCGCTCGGTCAATCGCTTGCTGATGCTGAGCACGATTCGGTCCGAGGTTGTCGAGACATCCGGCCGCGATCAGCGTTTCGAGAATCGCTTTCGACATCCACTTGGGATCAACTCGTTCGGCAATGTCGAAGATCGACTTGAAGGGACCGTGCTTCCGTCGCGCTTCGACCAATGCACCCATTGCTTCCAGTCCGAGTCCTTTGATCGCCCCCAATCCGAATCGAACACGATCACCTTCAACGGTGAATTCAACATCTGACTTGTTGACGTCCGGTGGTTCGACCGGAACTCCCAATCGTCGTGAGTCATCCGTGTGTTCCGTGATCCGGTCAGAGTCTTCCATTCCGCACGACAACAGCGCGGCCATGAACTCGACTTTGTAGTGAGCCTTCAAGTACGCGGTTTGGTACGAGACCAGTCCATAAGCCGTGGAGTGCGACTTGTTGAAGCCGTATCCCGCGAACTTCTCGATCAGTTCGAACAAGCGAATGGCAACGTCGACATCGATGCCTCGTTGCTGCGCCCCGGCGACATACTCGTCACGGAACTTGGCGATCGTCTCCAGCTTCTTCTTCGAGATCGCCTTAATGCACTTGTATGCGTTGGCGAGTTCGATGCCGCCGACGCGATTCAAAATGCGCATGACCTGTTCTTGGTAGACCATGACGCCGTAGGTCTCTTCCAAGACGGCATCGACGATTGGATGCACCTTGGTCGGTTCGCGCCGACGGTGCTTCACGTCGACGTATTCCATAACCATGCCACCTTCGAGCGGACCGGGGCGATACAGCGCACTGGTCGCGATGATGTCCGCGAAGACGTCGGGTTTCATCTTCGTCAGCAAGTCACGAATGCCGCCGCCTTCGAACTGGAAGATGCCCTTCGTTTCACCGCGTTGGAGCAGTGCGAAAGTCTGCGGATCATCGAGCGGGAATTTCAGAACGTTGAGCTTGATGCCGCGATGCTTCTCCACGTTTTGCACGGCCTTATGCAGAATCGTGAGGTTGCGCAGACCCAAGAAGTCCATCTTGAGCAAGCCCGCTTTCTCAACGTGCGGGCCGTCCCATTGAGTGATGACGTCGGTCTTGCCGGAGATCGTTTGCAGCGGCAGATAGCGAATGACGGGACCATCACCGACCACTACACCGGCGGCGTGAGTACCTGCTGATCGACACAAGCCTTCGAGCTTCATCGCGAAGTCGAACAACTCTTTGATCTTGGGATCGCTGGCGTACTTGGTCTGTAGCTCGGGGTTCTGAGTAATCGCATCTTTGATCTTGATGCCGAGATCATCGGGCACGAGCTTCGCGATCTCGTTGGTTTCCGTGGGGGTGTAACCCAAAGCACGCGCCACATCACGCACTGCGGCCTTGGCCTTCAATGTGCCGAAGGTGCCGATCTGACAAACGCTGTCGTGCCCGTATTTCTCTTTGGTGTAGTCGATGACGCGCTGACGACCGTCGCGACAGAAGTCGATATCGATGTCGGGCGGTTCGGTACGGCTCTCGTCCAGAAAGCGTTCGAAGAGCAAGTCGTACTTGAGCGGGCAGACGTTACTCATGCCCAAAAGGAATGCGACGATCGCTCCGCACGCCGAGCCTCTGGCGCCGCAGGGAATGTCGTTCGCGTTCGCGAAGCGCACGAAGTCCCACACGATCAAGAAGTAGGACGAGTAGCCCATCTTCTCGATGACCTTCAGCTCAAGATCTAGCCGGGCTTTGATCTCATCCGTCACAACGTCGTAGCGTGTGAGCAACGCGTCCTCGCAGAGTTTGCGGAGGTACTGCGTATCCGACAGCCCTTCTGGCGGCTTGAAAACGGGATAGTGCTTCGGCTTCTTTTCGAGCTGAATGTCGCAGCGTTCGGCAATGACCTGCGACATCGCGACCGCTTCTTCAAAGCCTGGAAAGGCTTCGTACATTTCGGTGGGCGTGCGGACGAAGAACTGGTCCGAAGTCATACGCATGCGATTGGGATCGTTGCGCTGCGACAACGTGCTCACGCAGAGCAGGACGTCATGGGCCTCGGCGTCTTCGCGATTGAGGTAGTGCGCATCGTTGGTGGCAACGAGCGGCAAGCCCTTCTTCTTCGCGAGGTCGACAGTCATGTCCATGCATTGCTTCTGGATGTCGAGACCCGCGTTTTGGATCTCCATATAGAAGCGATCGCCAAAGACGCGCGAGTACCACTCCACCAGCTTCTCGGCTTCCTCATGCCGATCTTGGAGTAAGAGTTGCGACAGCTCGCCCGCAGCGCAGCCGGACAAACAGATGATGCCTTCGTTGCACTCTTCCAGAAGTTGCTTGTCGATACGCGGCTTGTAGTAGAAGCCTTCGAGGTACGCCTTCGAGGTCAGCTTGATGAGGTTGAAGTACCCCGTCGCGCTCGATGCCAACAGCGTGAGGTGATATGCGGCCTCTTTCTGTCGCGAAGCTCCGGTGCGATCAAACCGGCTGCCCGGAGCGATGTAGGCTTCATAGCCCACGATGGGATTGATCCCTTCGTCGCGGCACATGTTGTAGAACTCAAAGGCACCACACAGATTGCCGTGATCGGTGATCGCCAACGAGTTCATGTCGTTAGCCTTACACTTCTTGATGAGGTCTTTGAGCTTGTTAGCCCCATCGAGCATGCTGAAAGTCGTATGACAATGCAGATGAGCAAACTTGCCAGACATCCGCGTCTCCTTCCATGAAGCAGGCGGGATGCCTGCTGAGATTGCAAAGTCGAATTGAGTGAAGAGCGGTCCGAACTTCGGACTATGGCGAGTTCTGCAAGACTGGAACGGTCGACGACGATGTCGCTGAGTTCGTTCTGGCGGCATTCACTTCTTGCGACCATTCCTCAAAGGCTGGTTGTAGATCGCGCGGATAAATCCAAGCGTCTCCGGTTAAGCCCCGATCGAAGTCGAGATAGCGATATTGAGTCATCACTCGCTTCGCAGGATCAAGACACGCGACGTACGGCTTGAGCCCCAATCCGACTCGTGAAGCCACCGAGAACACTCGAAAGTCGAAGAGATCTAGCGACAGATTCGGGAGCTTGTCGCGTGACAGATTGAGCCGTGAATAAGCCTCTTGCTTACCATCTGAATCAACGAGTTCAGTCACGATGTAGAGATACCATTGTCCGTTTGCGTCTTCATGAAACCAAGCTGCTGCAGAATACGGAAAACCATCCTGATGAAGCTGCTTAAGCAAATGCTCACCGTCATCCAAGTGGCGTTCTACCAGTAGTTCTTGACCCATGTGAGGACTCCCTCTGTTGGATTAACGATCGCATCAATCAGTTCTGCCGCTTCCTGCGTCGAGTGCCTTCATAGCGAGCTTGTTCAGACCAATCTTGCACGGTTTGCCATTTCTTCTCCAAGCCGGGGTTCGTCGTTCCGTCAGCTTTAAGCGTATTTGATAGCTTTGCCGCAGTCAGTAGCTTGTTGAGATCGTGAGTGTAGTAGCTCTCTGCAACCACCTTTTGAGGCGGCGGATAGTCGAACTCTTTGACGTTCTTCGCGATGCACGCCTTGAGAGCACATTCAACAGCGTAGCCTGCCAAGTAGTAGGCTCCATCAGACAACCCCAACTTCAACAGCCCTTCTGCTTCTTGAATTCGGAAGTCTGCCAGCTTCTGAAAGTCGAACCGATTCATGTGATGGTCTCCGCATCGCCGCTTCTCTGTCGACGACGTTCTTGCACCTCGACCAGCACGATTTCAAGTGCCCCACTGCCATAGATGCGATCGATGTAGGTCTTGATTTTGTCGTTGTATCCCTGGTCGGTCGCCAACGACTCAGCGTTCGCAAAACAACTTGAGACAACTAATTCAACGTTGAATCGTGACTTCAACATGCGTCTCAAGTCTTCACCCCATTCGCCTCGCGCACCGTAGCGAAACGTTAGACAGCCATCCGCGATATCACACTCAGCTTTTGCAACGCCATCTTCATAGGATTTTTCCAACTCAGTCATCGGTGATTCCAACTACAGCGAGGATCAGTCTGTCAGGCTTTGGTTTCAATTTGCCTCACTGCTCAGCGCTTCTCGAACATCTTGTGATCGGGCCTGGCTCCAATCCGCGTAGGGACGCGAGGCTGTGACTTCGAAGGCCACATAGCTTGCAACTGCGGTTCCAGTGGCAACGACGAGGAGACTCCATCTCCGGCGGCCGCTGCTGGCGATGGCCACGCCTGTAAGCGTTCCTACCAAGGCTCCGGCAAGCAATGTGTGCCAGTAGTAGCGATTCGCGATCATCATGTTGGGATAATCTTTGAAGGGCCGTATCGGACGAATCAGCCTCCGATCGTCGATGTGGGTGAGCCGTTGTTTGATCTCTGCTTGATATGGATCGAAGGCTCTCGCGACAGCCTGATCGGCCAATCTCATCTCGCTGTATCCGATGATAGCTCGAAAGTAGGCCGCACCGATGAGCGGACTGAACGCTAGCAATGTCTTCGCCTTTAGAAGTCTCGAAGGCAGTAAGACGGCGCCCATTATCGCGGCAACGAGATAGATCTGAAGACCGAGCATGTCGGGCCAACTGCCGCGTCCTTCATATCCCCACCATGCCAAATCAATGACTTGCAGTTGAGACAAGAACTGCACCGCGAGAAAGACTGGCACCAAGAAAACGGCTCCGCCTGCAACCGCGTAAAGGATGCGCTGACCGATCAAATTCCAAACCGCAGTTCGATTCGACATGGCAGCATTCCTTCGACGAAAGCTTCAGCAGCATCGACTCCAATGTGGTGACGTACGATGAATGACCGCCGTTCGTTTAACCACACCGCGATCGAGGGTTTGACTCCGTGAGCCGGTTGTTGATTCTTTAACTCTCGCCGCGGACCTTTTTTTCGAGTCGTGCGGCGATGGTTTGGGGGGAGTCGTTCGTGTCGAGGGGGATGGCGATGCACTCTTCGAGGTTGCGGAACCATGTGCCTTGCCGCTTGGCGAATTGGCGGGTGCGAGTCTTGATCAACTCTTTAGCTGCGGCGAGATCTACATCAGAGATCGCTGCATCAGGATCGTCGTGCAGTGCGTCCATCAGCTCTTTGTATCCCAGTCCTTGTCGAGCCGTGTGGCTGATCTTACTCGGCAGCGCGAGCAGATGTCGGACTTCTTCCAGCAAGCCGGCGGCGAACATTTGGTCGACTCGGCGATCGATCCGGTCGTGCAACCAATCGCGTGGAGCATCGAGCCAATAGACGTGCGGCGGACGTTGCTCGGGGGGCAGGGCCGGTTGTTGCTGCTGAGCGGACAAGGGCTTGCCGGTTAGCTCGTAGACTTCCAACGCTCGAATGAGTCGACGTTGGTCATTGGGATGGAGACGCAACGCCGCTTCGGGATCGACTTTCTCCAACTGCCGCATCAGCCAATAGCCATCGCCCTTGGCAGACGCTTGTTGGGCTTGTTGTTCGAGTCGCTCGCGAATGGACCAATCGGCGGGCGGACCTTCGAAGACTCCGCGCAAGATGGACCGCAGATAAAGGCCGGTGCCGCCCACGAAGAGTGGTCGGTGGCCTCGTGCGACGATCTCTTCGCAGGTGGTACGAGCCGCAGTGAGATAGTCCGCGACGCTGAACTCTTCATGAGCGTCAATCACATCGAGCAAGTGGTGGGGCACTCGTTGTCGATCGGCGAGCGATGGCTTGGCCGTGCCCACATCCATGCCGCGATACAGCGTCATGGAATCGAGCGACACAATCTCCAGATCGCCTCGCAGCCGAGCCCATTCCAACGAGATGTCGGTCTTACCACAGGCGGTCGGCCCGGCCAAAAACAGGCATTGCTGCAGGATGTTGAGCGGCAGCGATTGAGTACTAGCAGAGGCAGTGTCAGACACAGACGGACTTTCGAAAGGAAGGCGGCGGGCGAGAAAACGTCGCAAGCATTCCGGTCGGCGGCCCTTAACAACCAGAACGCGGGCCGCAGTCTCTAGCAATTCGTCTGGGGAGCAAGTCCGAGCCCGCTGCCAGAGCGTTTGAAGCTCAGCGAGGACACGCCAAGTCAGTCAAATCCCAGCCGTCTTATTCGCGCTCCATTCCTTTTGCGCGGCCCTCTGTAACTTATCTCTCTGCGACCTCAGCGTTCTCCGCGTTTCAAACTCAAACTGCTGCGAGATCAAGATGAACTGTGACGTCTCTCGGAACTCCGACCGCAACGTCGAACAAGTGGGCGTTGTGTAGATCCCAGAGAGGCGTTGCCTCAGACCTTGGAGTGCTCCGGCTTAACGGAGCCCTCCGACAGTTGTCGTTTGACCGTGATCTTCGCTATCGGTCTGGTTGCAGGCACGAGCAGCGTCTAACAGCAATCGTCGGCTGATCTTGGCCTTTGATCTCGCCCGCTCGGCCCGAGAACTTCCAGCAACAAGAGTTGGAGGGCTCCGTCAAGCCGGAGCACTCCAAAGAAAAACATGACTCAAAAGGTCGAGCGAGAATCTCTCAGATTCCAATGAACCCAGCTGATTACGGTCCCGGCGATAACGTCGACTCTGATCTCTCAACGAAAGCGGACATCATGCCACAGGCTTGCGTGCGATTCGGACTTCTTTGCGGAGCACTGCTGACTTCGTGGTTGGCAGTTGCGGCGGAACCTCAGCGAGTCGAAGTCTTGCTGAAGGGCGGCACGTTGCACGATGGCTCGGGCGGCAATCCCGTGGTGGGCGATGTCGCGATCTCAAAGGGCAAAATCGTCGGCGTCGGAACCGTCATGAATGTGGATGCTGACTGGGTGCTGGACTGCAAAGGACTTGTGGTCTGTCCTGGCTTCATTGATCTGCACAATCACAGTGATCGAGACATCCTCAAGCCGGAGACTCGTGCGAACCTCAACTTCCTCACGCAAGGTTGCACGACCGTCGTGACGGGCAACTGCGGGTCGGGGCCGGTCGATGCCAAGGACTACTACGACAAGGTCGATCAACTGGGAGCGGGCACCAACATCGCGCATCTCTTGCCGCAGGGATCGTTGCGGCAACAGGTGCTGGAAATGTCGGCTCGCAAGCCGTCGGACTCGGAGCTGAACCGCATGCGCGAGCTGGCTGATAAGGCCATGCGAGACGGTGTGTGGGGGATGTCGTCGGGGCTGATCTATGTGCCGAGTTCTTATGCCACGACGGACGAGATCGCGTCGATCGCTGAAGTGGTGGGGCGGCACGGCGGCATCTATGCGAGCCACATTCGAGGCGAAGGCTCGGGGCTCTTGCAGTCCGTGGATGAGGCCATTGAGATCGGCAAGCGAGGTCACACGCCGGTGCATATCTCGCACTTCAAAGCCAGCGAGAGCGCGAATTGGGGACTCGTTCGACAAGCTGTTGCGCGGATTCAGAAAGCTCGCGAAGCCGGTCTGAAAGTGACCGCTGATCAATACCCCTACAACGCGTCGAGCACGTCGCTCGATGCCACGTTGCTGCCGACTTGGGCGTTGGAAGGAGGCCGCGATGCGATGCTCAAGCGACTGGACGATCCCGAGCAAGGACCGCGCATTCGCAAGGTCGTGGCCGACAAGCTGCAGCGTTCGGCTGATGGCACGGCGTTGAGAATTGCTCGCTTCACGCCGCGACCTAAATGGACCGGCAAGAACTTGGTGCAGATTGCTGAGGCCGAGAACAAGTCGGCGATCGACATCGCTTACGAAGTCTTCCGCAACGGCGGTGCTCAGATCGTGCATTTCAGCATGAGTGAGGATGACGTTCGCTTTGTGATGGCTGTCGACTGGGTAGCCACGGCGTCGGATGGTCGCGCCTTTATTCCCGGTGCCGATCAGCCTCATCCGCGCAGCTATGGAACATTCACAAGAAAGCTCGGGTACTACGCACTCAATGAAAATGTGGTCTCGTTGTCGCAAGCGATTCGCAGCGCGACTTCCTTGCCCGCAGAGATTCTTGGCATGAGTGATCGAGGTCTGTTGAAGGCTGGCTTGGTAGCTGACATCGCGGTCTTTGATCGGTCAGAGGTCTCTGACACTGCGACCTTCGATGAACCTCATCGGTACTCGCGCGGAGTGAAGTTCGTGTTCGTCAACGGCCAACCGGCGATCATTCACGGAGCACCCACGGGCGGTTTGTTTGGCAAAGCCTTGCGACGCACGACGACAGCCAAGTGAGTCGATTTTGTTCGTACCAACGTCTGAGTCGATGTCTTAACTCTGCGTTCTCGGCTGCTCTGTGGTGAAAGAATTCCTCACCGCAGAGCTGCCGAGAACGCAGAGTTCTTTGATCAAGACTCGTGGTAACCCGCTGGAAGAACCAACTCTCTGCTGGTCGTATTGATTCAGCAGAGGAACCTCGCCAACCCAACTTCTAGAGGTCTTCAACAGAAAGGTTGGAGAGCCTGATTTAGCCTGTTCGCACAGCTCTTGAGGCGATGTTCAACGCGAACCCGCACTTCCTCTTTCCTTGCTCGCCACTAGACTCCGGCCCGTTTTCGAGCCTTCTTTCTGGAGCCATTGATGATTGATCCGAGGGTCAAGCTGAAGAACCCGATCATTGCTGCAATTCTGGCGTACCTCGTGCCAGGACTCGGGCATCTTTACCAAGGACGCAACGTCAAAGCGGCGATCTACTTTTTCTGCATCATGGGCATCTTCACGTGGGGTTGTTCGCTCGGTGAAGCCAAGGCCGTGTATCTGCGATGGGATTCGGCTCAAGGACAACCCAAGACTCGAACGGCGGGGTTCATTGCTCAAGCTGGCATTGGGATGGTCGCCATTCCGGCCTATGTGCAGTTCAATCGTTATGTCAGCCAGTTCGAGAAAGAGAACTCCAACCAGACCTCTGGTGCCGTGCTGGAAACGATCGACGCGGACTTCACGGGGATGTTTCATCACAAGGGCACCGGCGAGCATGGCCCGGTCACTGGCCGAATCACCGGACAACGCGTGGTGGGGCAATACGGCTACGGTCACGAATTCACCGGCAGCTTCGTGGGTAAGACGCCCGAAGGCCGCGATGTGAAGGCGACTTTGAACGGGTCGACCAACGCGGGCTCATTGAAGCTGGGGCCGATCGTTACCGGCTTGGACGACGTGACGCTGACCGAGCTCACTCTGAAGCGACAGACTCCGCATTACTCCGGCAGCGAGCGACGGTTCTATGCGCGGATCGTCGACGAGGAATCTCGCATTCAAGATCTCGGAGTACTCGAAGGCACAATCCCGCGCAGTTCGACCAATCATGTTCTCGCACCACTGAGCGATGAAGCGATGCAACATCTGCATGGCCGCTTGGGTAAGTACTACGAACTGGCTTTGGTCTATACGTGGATTGCAGGTCTGTTGAACGTGTTGGCCATCTGGGACGCGCTGCAAGGTCCGGCTTATGGCTATGGCGATGAAAAGCACGACGAGCCTGAAGCTGAGAAGAAAGACGCTGCACCCACCGCGCCTGCTGCTGCTTAAGAGTCTGTCCGACTCGGTCGTAGGTTGGGATTCCATCCCGACCCTGTCCGTTGTGACTCTGTCACGACGCAAATGAAGAGTGTTCCACATTGAAGAAGGCTGGTCGGGACAGAGTCCCAACCTACGACTCGGATTGAGAAAGCGACCCGATGACACCGGTAATGACTCTTCTGGCTGTTGAAGGCACGACGAGCTGGTATTTGATTCCGCTCGCGGGTGCGATCAGCTTGGTCTATAGCGCCAGCCGTTTTGAAATGACCGATCGCGTGCTGCGTCGAGCAGGCCGGCTCTTCGTCACGATCGTGGGCTTCATGTTGCTCGTGCTGGCAGTGTTGTGGGGCTTGTCGATCGCGCTGTGATCGCGTCGCTCGCCTTCATGATCGTCTCGGTGAGTTATCGAACATGCTCACTGGCACGCCGATGTCGATGACGCGCACGATGCCCGTGTAACGAGTCGCACATGGATGATCGAAGCCCTGCTTCCGAGCAACGAACGTGGCTGTCACTGTCGCCGCAATGCACAGCTCGTTCGCTCTTTCCACGGGCAAGCCTGAATCGCAATCTAGCCCCGAAGGTAAGTCGACAGCGAACACTCGCCGCAGCGAGTTGTTGATGGCCTCGATCACCGTTCGATAGGGCTCGCGTAATGAGCCCTGAGTTCCCGTCCCCAGCAGCGCGTCGATGATCCAATCGGCGTGACTGAGTTCCTTCGCGATCGCCTCGGCGGACGGTGTGTCCGAGAAGACCGTGCAATTCGCACCGGCTCGACGCAGCACGTTCCAATTGATGGCCGCGTCGCCTCGCAGTTCGTCTTCGCGAGCGAACAACAGCACGCGAGTGGAGATGCCTCGATTGGTCAGATGCCGCGCCATCACGAAGCCATCGCCGCCGTTGTTGCCCTTGCCAGCACAGATCACGACCGGACCGTTGATGCCCAGTTCACACAACCAATCGACGCAGCCTCGAGCCGCATTTTCCATCAGCACGATGCCCGGCAGGCCATAGTCTTCGATCGCGCGGCGGTCGACTTCACGCACGGATTTGCGGGAGATTGTCGTCGGTGGCATTGAGGTTGATTCCTCTTAGACTGCGGCCCCTTCATGGAGTCCCGTCGATGTCAGAGTCTGAAATTGAAGTGGCTTTCAACCCGCATCACGAGTGGGTGCCGTACTCTCAAGAGTGGTATGACCAACTGCGCCGCGTGCTGGGCTCAGCCGCTTGTCGCCAGTTGGGCTTCTATGTCATACCGCCCCACGTGATGGTGTCGGTCGTCATCCCGGTCTACAACGAACGCGAGACGATTCTGGAGATCATTCGTCAGGTCCGAGATGTCCCCGTTCGCAAAGAGATCGTCTTGGTCGACGACTGTAGTAAAGACGGCACGCGAGACATCCTGAAGCAACTGGAAGACGAAGAACGAGCGTTCGTCGAACAAGCCAATGCGGACGGTCGCCCTGTGTTGACGACCAATCGTCTGACGATCGTGTTTCACGAACAGAATCGCGGCAAAGGAGCGGCGGTTCGTACCGGCTTTGCGGCGGCCAAGGGCGACATTGTTCTGATCCAAGACGCGGATCTGGAATACGACCCCGCCGAGTATCCGCGCTTGCTGCGACCCATTGTGGAAGGCCAAGCCGACGTGGTGTTTGGCAGCCGCTTCTTGGGCGACCAGCCGCATCGAGTGCTCTACTTCTGGCACTACTTGGCGAACAAGACGCTGACCACGCTTTCGAACTGCTTCACCAACTTGAACCTGACCGACATGGAGACGTGCTACAAAGTCTTCCGTCGCGAAGTCATCGACGAGATCGGCCCGCAGCTGGCTCAAGAGAGATTTGGTATCGAGCCTGAGATCACCGCACGAGTCGCTCACGCGGGCTATCGCATCTACGAGATGAGCATCAGCTACTCCGGACGCACCTACGATCAAGGCAAAAAGATCGGCTGGCGCGACGGCGTGAAAGCCCTGTGGTGCATCGTCCGCTACGGCCTCTTCGGCTAACGCAGCGCCCATCGACCGTTTTCGCTCGGTATCGAAAGACGTCTGGGGGCAGTCGTTGATGACGACTCATTTCAAGTTCGAAGTGCCACTCTTGAGGGGGCGTAGTTTCCGACTTAAGCGAGTCGCGGAGCGACTCGCCTACGTAGCTCAGTCGCTCTGCGACTGAGACTTGCAATCGGCTCCAGACAGCCAGAGGTTGGCCATCGATCAACGCAGACGGAGATGGGATTCGAAGGCTTGAGTGTCTGTGGAACACGGCAAGATTGAGGACTCAAGCAGAGACGCAGGGAACGCTGAGAAGACCTCGTTCTGCAGCTCTTCTAACTCTGCGTCCCGTGTGGCTCAGCGTGAGGTCACTTCTTGGTGTTGCGGATCTTCAAGACGATCGTGGCCAGCTAGGTCCAGCTAATCCTCATTCTGCGTTGAGCGGATTACAGTTCGAGGAGACTTGTGTCTGTTTGCCGTCACCTCAGAGGAATCCCAACTCATGCTTAAGATCGATCGGATTGAGACGCTTGTTTGTCATGCTCGGATGCGGAATTGGATCTTTGTCAAAGTCATCACCAATCAGCCGGGGTTGTTTGGCTGGGGCGAGGCGACGCTCGAATGGCATACGCGCGGCGTGGTCGGGGCGATTGAAGATCTCTCGCAATTGCTGGTCGGCGAAGACCCGACGCGCTGCGAGCATCTCTGGCAGATGATGTGGCGGCAGCACTTTTGGCATGGCTCGGGCATCGTGCGTTCGACGGCCATCGCCGGGATCGACATCGCGTTGTGGGACATCGTCGGCAAGCTGCATGGAGTGCCGTGTCACAAGCTATGGGGCGGACCGGTGCGTGATTCGATCCGGCTGTATTGCCACTTGGGCGGCGGTTCGATGGAGAGCTTCTACGAGACTCCGGTCGATAACGCGAAGCGGTTTGGTGAGCTGGCTCAGCAAGCGGTCGCCGACGGGTTCTCGGCGTTTAAGTCGATGGCCGTTCCGTCGACAATGCCGATCGAAGGACTCAAGCCTGTGAAGTCTGCGGAAGCATGTGTGGCGGCCATGCGCGAAGCGGTTGGTGACGACATCGACATCATGGTCGATTGCCACGCGCGTCCGTCTCCGGCGATGGGTCTGCAGTTCGCGAAGGCGCTTGATCCGTATGGCCTCTACTTCCTCGAAGAACCTTGTTGGCCTGAAAGCATCGAAGGCTTGGCCGCAATCAACGCTGCCGTGACGACTCCAATTGCAACCGGCGAACGAGTCACTCATTTGGCGGCCTTTCGAGACCTCTTCGCGGCGCGCGGTTGCGAGATCTGTCAGATGGACATCACGCATTGCGGCGGCTTCAGTGAAGCTCGACGCGTGGCGGCCTTGGCTGACGCCCATCGCATCGCGTTGGCTCCACATAATCCTCAAGGGCCAGTCAGCACCGCAGCGTCGATCGAGTTCGGTTTCTCGCAGCCGAGCTACATCATTTGCGAGTCCGTTCACAGCGACGTCCCGTGGCGACAAGACGTGGTCGAAGAAGGTTTCGTTGTCGATCCGAAGACTCGCACCGTGACGCCCAACACCAAGCCGGGCTTAGGCATTTCGATCAACGAAGAAGAAGTTCGCAAGCACCCGTTCCAGCAAGAATTGTTACAGCGAGTCTTCTATCGCGACGGCGGCGTCGGTGATTGGTAGCAAGCGAAGAACGCGTTTCCGGCTGCCGATCAAACTCAGCCATCACTCGTTCCCAAGCTCTGCTTCCTGCTGAGTCGCTCGTGCTGCACCGTCTGACGTGCTGAAGTGATTGGAAGCGAAAGGGATCTTGATTGCGCGGGACTGGAAGCGGAGCTTCCCGAGCGTGCGTTCCCAAGCAGAGCTTGGGAACGAGTAACGCACGAGAGATCGCGGGTGGGTTCATTCCATGCAACAGAAAGAGAAATCAGAACCGTGACCGAAACAAACTGCGAACTGCTGCACGGTGTGTTACCCGTCTTACACACGCCGTTTACTGAGAGCTTCGCGATCGATGTGCCGACGCTCGAACGTGAGATCGACTGGGCCTTTCAGACGGGAGCTGACGGCGTGGTTTGCGCGATGGTCAGCGAGACCTTGCGGTTGGGCTATCACGGTCGTAAGGAACTCGCGACACGTGTCTGTCAGGCAGCGCAGGGACGCGGTTTTGTGGTGATCAGCGTGGGAGCTGAAAGCAGTGCCGAGGCTCGTGACTTCGCTCAGCATGCCGAGTTATTAGGAGCCAGCGCGGTCATGGCGATTCCGCCAGTGGCAACTTCGCTGAGCAGTGCGACGACGACGGAATACTTCGCGTCGATCGCTCGCAGCATTTCGATTCCGCTCGTCGTGCAAGATGCGTCGAACTACGTCGGTGCGTCGATCGATTTGAGGGTGTATCTGAAACTGCTGGCAGAGTTCAGCGAGCAGCGCATCTTCTTCAAACCCGAAGCCAGTCCGCTGGGTCCCAACCTGTCAAAGCTGCGCGACGCGACAGACGGGAAGGCTCGAATCTTCGAAGGTTCGGGCGGAATCAATCTCGTCGATTGCTACCGCCGGGGCATTGTCGGCACGATGCCCGGCACGGATTTGCTCGATGGCATCGTCGCCTTATGGCGAGCGTTGCAAGCGGGCGACGAAGAGCGGATCTATCAGTTGTCCTTGCTGATCAGCGCGCTGGTCTATGTGCAGATTCAAGGTGGGCTCGACGGCTTCTTGTCGATCGAGAAGTACTTGCTGAAGAAACGCGGCCTCTTCAGCAACACCTTGCAGATGCAGCCGTGCGGTTGGCAGCCCGATGCAGAGACGATCGCGGAAGTTGATCGTCTCTTTGTGAGACTGATGGAGCTACTATGAGCCGGAGGAAATTCAGATTGTGAAACGAGGAGCGACGGGGCTGCGGTCCCGGCGCGATGACTCGATGGGAACGACGCATGCAATGGTTGGCAGAAGTTTGTGTGAAGCGACCGGTCTTCGCGGTCATGTTGATCATGGCCCTTGTGGTGGCCGGAGCGACCGCGTATCCGCAGCTCGGTGTTGATCGTTATCCCAGCATGGACCTGCCGACGATGACGGTCCGCACGTCATATCCCGGTGCTGCTCCGGAAGAGGTCGAATCCGAGGTCTCTCAGATCTTGGAAGACGCCGTCGCAACGGTGTCGGGCATCGAAGAGTTGCGGTCCATCAGCAGCGACGGCGTGTCGATGGTCATGCTGACCTTCACACTGAATCGCGATTTGGATGCTGCCGTGCAAGACGTGCGAGACGCCGTCGGCAGCGTGCTGACCAAACTGCCCAAAGACGTGCTGCCGCCAACAGTGCAGAAGCAAGACACGGATTCTTCGCCGGTCATGACGTTGGCGGTTTCGGGAGATCGCGACGGACGCGAGCTTTACTTCTTGGCCGATCGCTACGTGAAGAACGTCATCGAGTCGTCGCTCGGTGTGGGGCAGGTCTCGATCAGTGGATCAACCGACCGCGCGATCAAGGTCAACATCGACTCGGAAAGACTTGCGGCTTACGGGCTGTCGATCTCGCAAGTACGAGATGCCATCGCGCGGCAGAACGCCGACGTGCCGGGTGGTCGAGTTGATGCCGGGAACAAGGAACTCAATCTGCGAACGCTCGGCCGCATGGAGTCCGTGGCCGAGTTCAAGAACTTGGTCATCGAGACGGTTGGTGGTCGACGAGTGACACTGGCCGACATTGGCAATGTGGAGGACAGCCAAAAGGAAGTTCGTACGATGGCGCGGCTGGATGGCAAGCCGGCGGTCGTGCTGCAAGTCCAACGACAAGCCGGCACAAACACGGTCGATGTCATCAACGGGATCAAGCAACGTTTGCCACGTTGCAAAGAGCTGCTACCTGGTGGAGTGGAAGTGACAGTCATTCAAGACCAGTCGCGTTATATCGTGGCGGCGCTGCATGAGATCCAGCATCACTTGGTGGCCGGCAGCATTTTGGCTAGCGTCGTGGTGCTGTTCTTCATGAGGTCGTGGCGCTCCACGTTGATTGCCTCGATCGCCATTCCCGCGTCGGTTGTCGCAACCTTTGCCTTCATGAAAGCGTTCGGCTTCACGCTCAATAACGTGACGATGCTGGCGCTGGTGCTGATGGTCGGCGTGGTGATCGACGACGCCATCGTGGTGCTGGAGAACGTGTTCCGCTTCATCGAAGAAGAGGGCATGCATCCTCGACAAGCCACGATTGAAGGCACACGCGAGATCGGGCTGGCCGTGCTGGCGACGACGCTCTCGCTGGTCATTGTCTTTTTGCCGGTATCGTTCCTCTCCAGCATCACCGGCAAGATGCTGTTTCAATTCGGACTGACAGCCACCGTGGCGATCATGGTTTCGATGCTCGTGAGCTTCACGCTGACTCCCATGATGTGCAGTCGCTTGCTGAAGCCCGTTAAGCCGCAAGCCAATCATGAAGCGTCGTCGCGCAGTGGCTTTTATCACTGGATTGAGACGTCCTACATGTGGACCTTGCGGTTGTCGCTGAAGTACCGCTGGGCGGTGTTGCTGTTGTCGATCGCCGTCACTGCGTCCAATTGGCCGCTCTATAGCATGGTGAAGCAGGACTACATTCCGACAAACGTCGACGAGTCTGAATTCGAAGTCTCGATCACGGCCAAAGAAGGCGCGACGTTGACGGCGATGAATGAAACGATGCAGCACGCCGAACGCGAACTGCAACAGCTCGGTGGCATCGAGCACGTGCTGGCCACTGTTGGCTCGCGCGGCCTAGGCGGAGTGAATCGAGGTGAGATCTTCGTGCGTTTGAACGACATCTCGGCGCGCGCGTTTTCTTTCGGTCGTTTGTGGCGTGAACTGCTTAACGGCCAACCCCGAGCTGCGTGGGCGGGCAACTTTACCCAGCGCGAAAAGATGATCGAAGTGCGGAAGCGATTGTCGAAGTTGAAGGACTGCCGCATCTCGGTGCGTAACCTGACGTCGCTGCGAACGGGTTCGCCGGTGGATCTCGATTTCTCTGTGACTGCTCCCAACGTGCAAGCTCTGACCAACTTCACTGAAGAGCTCCGCAAACGCACCGAGCAAGTCCCCGGCATCGTGGATGTGGATACCACTTTGAGGCTCGATAAGCCGGAGTGGAAAGTGCATATCGACCGTGAACGAGCCGCCGCGCTGGGTGTGGATGTGCGCGAGATTGCCGAGACTCTGCGCATCGCAGTCGGTGGTGACGATCGGGTTTCACGTTATCGCGACCGTCTCATCGATGATGCATTTGATGTCGAGCTGCGGCTGGTCGGCATTGATCGCAAAGACCCAGATACGATCTCGCAACTCTTCGTTCGCACATCGGGGCAAAAGCATCGGCTGACGCGCATCGACAACTTGGTTTCCTTTGAATACGGCGAGACTCAGTCGCGTATCGATCGACTCGATCGCGAACGCATGGTGGCGATTCGAGCGAACGTGGCGGCGGGTTATGCGTTGGGCGATCGACTGCAAGCCATGCATCAAGTTGCCAAAGAGATCGGCATTCCGCCGGGCTTCAGTATTCGAGTGTTGGGCCGAGGCCGCGAACTCGAACGCACTCTCAACGACTTCGTGCTGATGCTCGGTCTGTCGCTCGTCTTCATGTACATCGTATTGGCCGCGCAATACGAGCACCTCGTGCATCCCATCACTGTGTTGCTGTCGTTGCCTCTGGCTGTGCCGTTCGGGCTCTATAGCCTGCACATCGGCGGCGAGTCTCTGAATCTGTATTCGGCGGTGGGCATCCTGGTGTTGTTCGGCGTCGTGAAGAAGGCGTCGATCTTGCAGATCGATCACACCAACACCTTGCGAGCACGCGGGCAGGATCGAGAGTCAGCAATTCTCAACGCCAATCGAGACCGCTTGCGACCAATCTTGATGACGGTGATCGCCTTCGTCGCGGGCTTGCTGCCGCTGCTGATCGCCAATGGTCCGGGTGCTGAAGAGCGTCGCTCGATTGCGGTCTTGGCAGTAGGCGGGCAGACGCTGTCGCTGCTGCTGACGTTGATCGCTGTGCCGGTGATTTACACCTACCTCGACGATCTCGGTGAGCTGTGGTTCCGCTGGTTCGGCCGTCGCGAAATCGAAACCGCCGCGTTGGAGCAAGCGGTTGAAGAAAAGATTCCGGTCGGTGCTGAGAGCTAACAACGATCGCCAGATTCATTCGCGCGCCCCGCAAGACATCAGACTTGTGCCATTGAGCCGATCGGTTTCGGATCGTCAATCAGGCCGGAGTCTTGAGATATGGGAAGTGATCGCCCCCAAGTCCGCCGAACACCGGAATTCGGGTTGAGTCATGGATCATGACGATTGCGTTTTAGAGCGGGCAGTTGCGCGAAAGTCGAACTCTCAATTTGTGATCCCATGGCTGCTATAGAAAGCCTGCAAAGGGCAATCTGCGGTACCGACTTCGTATGGATCAGCACCGTCGTGATAGGCATTAAGTCTGTCCCTCGTCAGCCAGGCCAAGAGTTTTTCTTGCCAGCGGTGAGCCGCGAAATCATTGGCGTCGGCAACGCAGAGTTTGGCTTGATTTGATACGGTCCGTCGTGCTTCTGAGATCGGTGCGGGCCACAGCATCAGTTTCGATGGGGGCGCGATGACTCGACTCTTTGATTGGCTTGCTTCTGTGCGTGGAGTTGTCTCGAAGGCGAATCCGAGTTCCTTAGTGAGGCTCGGTACTTCGTTTGGAAGTTCGCGCGAACTTGATCTTCCCATGGATTCGGAGAATTGGAGTCCCCTCTCGCGCGGACTTCGTCGTTCGGGTTCCAAAGAATCGGGGTACTACAAGTACTCGCGACGTCGACGGCAGCGGCGCGTTGAGCGGCTTGAAGAGCGGTGCTTGTTGTCGGTCGTCTCGGTCATTGCCGGTGATGCCTTTGCAGTTGAAGGCGATAGCACCGGCAGCTTTGTGTTCTCACGCGATGGCAGCCTGACTGCTCCCCTCGAGATCGGATACTCCGTCACCGGGTCGGCGACGGCGGGCAGCGATTATGCGACGCTTGCGGGAAGTGTCACAATCCCTACAGGCATGAACTCAATCTCGGTGCCGATCGTGCCTTTTAAGGATGCTCTCACCGAAAGCACGGAGTCGGTCACGGTCACGCTGGGTAGCGTTGCGGGTTATTCGACGGATCTCGGTGCGGCGACGGTTTCGATTCGTGATTGGTTTGATGGAGCGCAGGTCGCGGCGCTCGTGCCGCTGAGTGAGACGTTTGCTCTGGATTCGCTGCCGGGGGCGCGGCATACGCTGTATCTCGACTTTGATGGCGGGACGGTGAATGACTCTTACTGGAGCAGCAGCACCATCAACGTGAATCCATTCAGTCTTGAAGGGACATCCGCCTTTAGTGACTTTGAACTTGCGACAATTCAACGAGCCTGGGAAGTCGTCGCCGAGGACTATCGACCGTTTGGACTCGATGTTACGACCGAGCTGCCCAACATCGAGAAGCTCCGTAAGACGAGCACTGCCGATACTGAATGGGGCTTGCGCGTGATGATCGGTGATCCGATTGAGTACTCGGCCAATGCGACGGGTCGCGCTCAGGACAACAGCTTCAACGCTAACTACGACGCCGTGTGTTGGGTCGATCTGTCAGATCCCGCATGGGGTAATAGTTCCAACAAGAGCGCGCGGACGATCGGCGGTCTCATTTCGCATGAGGCCGGGCACACCATGAATTTGCATCATGACGGCACGGGTGTCGCGAATGATGCGAGCTACTACGACGGGCAAGGCACTCAAGAGGCGCGTTGGGCGCCGATCATGGGCAACGTCTTCGGCAGTTGGATCACTGGTTGGAGCAAGGGCGATTATCCCAATGCCAATCAGCAGCAAGACGATCTCGCCGTCCTGACAACAACGAATGGCTTCACGTATCGGCCCGACGATCATGCGGACTCGGCGGCCAATGCGACTCCGCTTTCGCAAGTTGATGCCGATCGACTCGTCGGTGAAGGTGTCATCGAACGCACGACGGACTTCGATTGGTTCTCGTTCAACAGCAACGGAGGTTTGACCCGAGTCAGCGTCGAACCTAATAGCCTCAATCCCAATGTCGATCTGAAGGCCGAGCTGTATGACAGCGCGATGAATCTCGTTGCGACGAGTGATCCGACGAATCAACTCGCGGCCGGCATCAACGCAACGCTCACGGCGGGGACGTACTTCGTGCGCGTGACCGGTACCGGCAACCTCACATGGAGCACCGGCGGCTACGACGATTACGCGAGCCTCGGGGCGTATGCCGTCGCGATTGGCGGAGACAGCGATCTCGCGGCTTACTTTCCGGCACCGGGGCAGAACTCGACGCCAATGGTTGGGACGGCAACGCTCAATGATGTGTCGCATACGACGCTCACCGCGCATGGCGCGACGGCGGGTACGGACTCCGGCGCTATCTGGCCCGTTAGTTGGCCAGCTTCGAGCAGTCTGAATCTCAACAACTATCTGACCTTCACAGTGACACCGACGAGCGGACGGCTGCTTGATCTCGACCAACTGCAAGTTGGATTACAGGCTTATGCGACGACGAGCACGAGTTCGGTCGCGCTGCGTTCGAGCCTCGATAACTTCGCGGCGAACATCGACGGGACGAGCACGTTCGGCGCGGGCCTCTTTGCCGATCTCTCGTTCAACCTGCGCGGCGTTGCGGATTCGGCGTCGCCCGTTGAACTGCGGCTCTATGTTTGGGGAGCGTCGTCCGGTTGGCGTTCGGTGCGGAATCTGGTGCTCGAAGGCCGCACCGTCAGCAGCACGCCCGTTGCTCCAGTCGCCAAAAACGATGTTGCTTCAACGGCTCTAAATACCGCAGTGGCCATCAGCGTGCTCGGCAATGACTCGGACGCAAATGGCGACGTGTTAAGCGTTGCGGCGATCACGACTCAGCCGGCTCACGGCACCGTGACGATCAATGGCAATGGCACCGTGACTTACACACCGACGACGGGCTACGTCGGCACTGACAATTTTAATTACACCGCAAGCGACGGCACGCTAACGAGCAATATCGCGACAGTCTCGATCTCGGTCGTTGATGATGTCACTCCGCCTCCGCCGCCTGTCGGAGTCGCGGCGCAGTACGTCGTGAATCAGTACCCGCGACTGCAATTGGGAGACGCACCGCTCACGGGCTATGCGGGTAGTTCGCTCGATCAAGTGGCTCTCTTGTGGCAGACGCAATCGGGCGGGACCGGAACGCAAGACTCATTCACGGTGCAGTACCGATTGGCTGGGACAACGAATTCATGGCAGTCGTCCGGCGCGATCTCGCAGACGGCGACTGGAGTTCAAGGTCGCATCGTGCATCAAGCAACGATCACTGGCCTGCAATGGGACACGAACTATGAGTACCGCGTGCGACATCTGCGAGCGGGCGGGCTCGTGCAAGAGTGGCGAAACCAGTTTCACTCGCGCTTGCAGGCGGGAGACACTTCGAACTTCAGCTTCGTGGCTTATGGCGACTCGGCGGCGATCAACGGCAATACCGGCTTTCGCAACGTGCAGGCTCGCATCAATGCACTCGATCCATAGTTTGCGGTGCTGCTCGGTGACAACATTTATGAGTCGGGTCTGCATACCGAAGCCGATGCGCGCTTCGATCCCGATCTGAATCCCGAGGCTGCCACTTGGATGGCGGGGCACATCGACTATCTCGGGCTCGGCAATCACGACGTCATCTATTCGGGCAACAACGGCCGCGAATCGGAAGAAAGCTTCGCGGTTCCGATCCCGGTTGCGGGAGTCGATTCGCCGGTTGCGCCGCCTGCGACCGAGCGTGCCGAGCACAGCTTCAGTTGGGACTACGGCGACGTGCATTTCGTGACGTTCGATACGAACTCGTACAACGACAGCGCGCGGCGCACGGCGTTGCTCGATTACGTCGTCGCAGATCTCAACGCCTCGCACGCCCGTTGGAAGATCGTCTACGGACATCATCCGATTGCCGCTGCTCCCGATAAGGCAACCGAGTGGAATAGCACGGCCGGCCGCGCGTACTACGACGCAATGGTCTCGCGATTGACGGCTGCCGGAGCGGACCTCTTCCTCGCCGGGCACTCGCATACTTTTAGTTGGACGTACCCGCTGACCGGTCGTTCGAGCAACGGCACGATCACTTACGCGTCCGGCGCTTACAACGAATTCTCAACGAATGTTGGCCTGCCGCAGGTTGTTTCGGGAGTCGGTGGCAAAGAAGTCCGCACCGACACTTACACCGACCCGTATGTCGCCGCCGGATGGAGCTCGGGCGGCACGCTCATTAACGGCATCATGAATCCGTCGAGCCAACGTGCAGAGAACGGCATCGCGAAGATCGACGTCACCTCCACGCAACTGACCGTGAGTTATGTCGCAGCGGATGACGGTGCAATCCTTGGCTCGTTCACGCTAAGCGATAACTCGCCGTCGTCGAATCACGCTCCGGTTGCTTTGAATGATGCGGCAACAACGGCGGAAGACGTGCCCGTCACGATCAATGTACAGGCCAATGACTCGGACGCAGACGCCAACTCATTGAGCACGAGTCTCGTGACACAACCAACGCACGGAACAGCGACGGCCAATGCGGATGGTACGATCAATTACACTCCCGGTCTGAACTACAACGGCACGGACTCGTTCTCATACCGCGTCAACGACGGCTTCACGAACAGCAACATTGCGACCGTGAGCCTCAACATCTCGGCGATGAACGATGCGCCGACTGCAACGAACGATGCTGCCACAACGACGCAGAACAACTCTGTCACGATCAGCGTGCTGAGTAATGATTCTGACATCGAAGGCAGCACGCTTACGCCGAGCGTCGTCGCCTCGCCCGCAAATGGGAGCGTGATCGTCAACGCGAATGGCACGTTGACGTACTCGCCCGCTGCCAACTTTCAGGGCACGGACTCTTTCACGTATCTCGTGAGCGACGGCTCTCTCAACAGCAACGTCGCGACGGTCAGCGTGACGGTCACGCGATCGAACGTTGTGCCGGTCGCGAGCAATGACTCGGCAACAATTGATGAAGACACAACGGCAACGCTCAATGTGCTGAGCAACGACTCGGACGCCGACAACGACCCGTTGACGATCAGCATCGCCAGTTGGCCGGCGCATGCGACCGCCGTGCTCAATGCGAACGGCACGATCACGATCACTCCGCAAGCAAACTTCAGTGGCAGTGATAGCTTCACCTATCGCGTCAGCGATGGGCTTGCTTTGAGTAACGTCGCGACGGTCAGCCTCACGATCAGTCCGATCAACGATGTGCCGCTCGCTGTGAATGACGCGCTCAACGTGACGCTTAATACGACCGCGACATTGAACGTGCTCAGTAATGACTCTGACGCTGACGGCAACGTGCTCACTCCGAGCATCGAGACGTCACCCGCGCATGGCACGGCGACGGTCAACGCCAATGGCACGATCACGATCGTGCCGACGACGGGCTATCTCGGCAGCGACTCTTTCACCTATCGAGTCAGCGACGGCACAACGACAAGCAACGTCGCGACGGTCTCTCTGACGATCAGCGATCAGACTCAGCCGGTGACGCTCACGTTTCGCAACGGAGTCGGCTCGTATGTCGGTACTGAAGACACAACGTTGACGGCGAGCACTCCGTCGACGGTCAATGGAGCGAGCACGCTGCTCGGCGTTGACGGCAGTCCGGTCGAGCACTTGCTGCTCAAATTCTCGAACATCTTCGGCGTCGGCGCGGGACTGATCCCGATCGGAGCGACGATTCAATCCGCGACGTTGTCCTTCGAGATCACCGATCCCGGCGATGCGCCCAACGTGCATCGCATGCTTGCTGCATGGAATGAATCGAATACATGGAACTCGCTCAATACCGGCATTCAAAACGACGGCGTTGAAGCGGCAACAAGTCCCGAAGCTACATTTTCCGGCACGACGGGCACGATGATGCTCGATGTGACGAGTGCCCTCAGTGATTGGGCTCAGAACCCGGCCACAAATCATGGATGGGCCTTCTTGCCGACGGGCAGCAACGGTGTCGACATCGCCCCATCCGAAGTAACGACGATCACGAGCCGACCGCAGCTCAGCGTGACGTATCTCTTTAGTGGCACTCCGGTGAATCACGCGCCGGTCGCGGTTGCCGACAGTGCGAACACAACGCGCAACGTGCCGGTGACGATCAGCGTGCAAGCGAACGACTCGGATGTTGATCTCGACGCACTGACGACGCAGCTTGCTTTGCAACCCGGTCACGGCACGGCGACCGTCAACGCAAACGGCACCGTCACGTACGCGCCGACATCGGGCTATGTCGGCAACGACTCGTTCTCGTACTTTGTTTCCGACGGCTCGCTCAGCAGTGGCACCGTGACGGTTGATGTGACCGTGGCCGATGTTGTTGCGACCTTCGCGCACTTCGATCCGATTGGTCCGCAAGGCGCGTCCAATCTGGCGGGGACAACGTCGATCGCCGGAGTCACCGTCAGCAGCCTCAGTCGCGTCGGCGCTTCATCTGGCAACAACACGGATGTTTGGCCGGTCTATTGGTACGGCAGCACGTCGCTCGATGCGTCGCAGTATCTGACCTTCACCGTAACGCCCACTGCGACAGCACTTGCGGACTTCTCGAAGCTGACGATCTCGTTTCAAGAGTGGGTCACTGGCACATCAAATGTCGCCGTACGGACGAGCCTCGACGGCTTCTCAACGAACGTCGGCGGCGTGCAGACGATCGCAGATACTGACAGCGTTGATGTCAGCTTCGATCTCTCGACGTTGCCGTTCGCCGGCGGTGCGACTGTCTTCCGCATCTATGTCTTTGACGCGGTCGATGGCACGAGCGGTTGGCGCGATATCCGAGGCAGCCAGTGGAACGCCGGCAAAGGCGTGCTGCTCGAAGGCGCGACCGTTCCGAATGTCGCTCCGGTTGCCGTCAACGATTCCGTGACGACCTCCGAAGACAACCCACTCGTGGTCAACGTGCTCGCCAACGACTCTGACCCTGACGGCCAATCGCTCGTTCCGACCGTGCTGACTCAGCCCTCTCACGGCACTGCGACCGTCAACGCGAACGGTACGATTTCTTACACGCCCTCCGCGAACTACAACGGCTTGGACTCTTTCACATATCGAGTCTCTGACGGAGCCGCGACGAGTAACACCGCGACTGTGAGCCTCACGGTCACCGCGGTGAATGATGTGCCGGTCGCTGTTGCGGACTCCGCGACAACGACCGAAGGCACGTCGGTCATCATCATTGTGCTTGCGAACGATTCCGATGCGGACGGGCAATCGCTCACTCCGAATATTGTCGCTCAGCCGTCGCACGGCAGCGTGACCGTCAACGCGAACGGCTCGCTGACGTATGCCCCGGCGAGCGGTTACTTCGGCAGCGACTCATTCACTTACGCCGCGACTGACGGCAGTGCGACCAGCAACACCGTGGCGGTGAATCTCACGGTCAACGAACTGCTGCTGACGCTCGCGAGTTTTGATCCCGTCGGTGCGCAAGGCAGTGCCAGCCTTGCTGGAACAACGAGCGTTGCCGGAGTGACGGTCAGCAATCTCAGTCGAGTCGGAACAACTTACGGCACGAACACGAACTTGTGGCCGTGTTATTGGACCGGAAGTTTGAACGTCGATCCGGCTCAATATCTCACGTTCTCGGTGACGACGGTGGTCACGTCGCTCGCTGACTTCAGCAAGCTGACGGTCTCGTTCTATGAATGGGTCGGCGGGACTTCGAACGCAGCGGTGCGTTCAAGCCTCGACGGCTTCACGTCGAACATCGGCGGCATTCAAACCATTACCGATACCGGCAACGCCGACGTCACCTTCAATCTGACGTCGCTGCCGAACGCTGCCGGTACCGTGACGTTCCGCGTCTATGTCTTCGATGCGGTCGACGCGACAACGGGCTATCGCGACATTCGCAGCAGCGCGGCAAGCAACGGCAAAGGCGTGCTGCTCGAAGGCAAGACGGTCGCGAATACGGCCCCTGTCGCGAACAACGATTCCACCGCAACGAACGAGGACACTGCGGTGACAGTCAGTGTGCTCGGCAACGACAGCGACGCCGACAGCAACCCGCTCACTCCGGCAATCGTCTCTCAACCGTCGCACGGCACAGCAACGGTCAACGCAAACGGTACGATTTCTTACACTCCCGCCGCGAACTTCAACGGCTCGGACTCATTCACCTATCGAGTCTCCGACGGCGGCCTCAACAGCAATACGGCGACCGTCAGCATCAGCATTGCCGCGGTGAACGATGCCCCGACCGCGATTGACAACGTCTTCGCGACCGCCTTTCAAACGCTGCTCGATGTGCCCGCTGCCAGTGGAGTGCTCGCGAACGATAGCGACGTCGACGGCAACGCTTTGACGGCGTCGCTCGTCAGCGGCCCGACGCATGGCACGCTCACTCTGAATGCGAATGGCTCGTTCCAGTACGCGCCCGCAGCGGGTTATGTCGGCACGGATAGTTTTAGTTACACCGCGAGCGACGGACTCACGACGTCTCAAGCAACGGTCACGATCACCGTGAATCCGCCGCCGGATGATCACAGTAACCTGCTGAACTCGACCGCAACGAACATCACGTTGAGCAACGGCACCCGCGGCACTGGCTCAGCGTCGGGCACGTTCGAAATCGCGGGCGATCGAGACGTCTTCAAAGTCACACTCGCGACTGGGCAGCTCACCGCGATGCTTAACGGAGTCAGCGGCCTAAGCACCGTGTTGCGCTTGTTTAACTCCGCTGGGACGCAAGTTGCGATCGCCGGGCCGAATACCAGCAACACTGTGACGCTGAACGTGTCCGCCGGGACGTACTACCTCTCTGCTGGTTCAAACGCCGACGCGTTGACCGGCTCATTCACGCTCTCGGTTACGCATCGAGAGAAGCTCTCAACGACATGGCAGCAAGGCAGCAATGGCTATAGCGGTGCATCCGACACATACGTCTCCGGCTCATTCCCGACAAGCAACTTCGCAACTGGGACGATGAACCAAATCGACTACACGTCCGCGACGTTGCAAGAGCAATCGCTGTTACAGTTCAAGAACCTCTTTGGTAGTGGCACGAATCAGATTCCGTTTGGCAGTGAAATCGTGACGGCGACCTTGACAATCTACATCACGAACGGCGGCAATCGAGTGAACTTGCACCGCATGTTGGTTTCATGGACCGACACCGCGACATGGAACAGCCTGACTTCGGGCATTCAAACGAACGGTGTGGAAGCCGTCACAACGCCCGACTCGCAAACCGCAACGACGGTGCCAACGGGTTGGCTAAATGTTGACGTGAAGTCGAGCGTCACTGCATGGCTTAACAATCCGAACAAGAATTTCGGATGGGCTCTCCTGCCAACGGGCACGGACGGAGTCGATTGGTATTCGAGCAACAACAGCGTTACGTGGGTGCCGCGCCTGAGTATTGATTACTACATTCCGAACGGCGATCAACACACGAATGCCCCGACTTCTGCCGCAACCGCGCTGCCAATTGCGAACAATGCATCTACAGCCTTCGGTACGCTCGAAACCGCCGGGGACCGCGATGTCTTCCAGTTCGTATTAACGCAGGCGAGCAGCGTCACGCTGAACCTCGCGTCCTTCGGAGCAAGTACGCTTAACACATACTTGCGCCTCTATAGCTCAACCGGAATGCTGGTCGCCGAGAACAACGACTCAAACAGCACAACCAATAGCAAGCTCACATTGAGCCTGAGTGCTGGCACCTATTACGTGAGCGTTGCCAGCGATTTAGACACTGGCTTAGGTGATTACTGGCTCGATCTACTGATCTCGTAGGATGTTATGGGCCGTGTTGACAATCGACCGATTGAGTCTGGAATTACGAAGGGGGCAGAAGAGAAGTTCCAATAAGACTCGGTACGCTCATGTGGCGATTTGAATTGTCAGACGAGCGGTATGGTCGAGTGCAAGAATCGTTACCGGCGAAGACTGGTGATCGAGAACAAAGCGGTCGAAACAACCGACGGTTTCTAGATTCCGCCTTGTGGATATTGTGACCGCCATGTTCAACGCCCACCGCCAGAGGACTCGCAAAAAACACCCATTCTGCTCGTCATACAAGTGTCGCCAATAGATCAGGATTACCAGTCCAAGGTACGGCGATGTCGCTCGCGTTCGTTCTGCAGTTTTGGTTTGCGTCGTATCATCATCAGGATTTGGTTCATTGGACATCATCTATCGCTACGACCCATTTGCTCCGATTGAGACTCGTCAGATCGCCAATTCCACTGCGGCGATCAATCGTTTGATGGAAGGGAACGACCGCTTCGTTGACTTCGTCACGAAGTTGCAAAAACGCACTCTCGGTCATCATTCCGGTGAGCCAGTCATAATCCCGGTCAGTCCCGTCACGCTCGGCCTGCCTCTATTTGAAGGAGCCATTCCTGCGCAGGCTCCATTCGCCGCGATCGTTGGCTGCGCTGATGCGCGAGTGCCCACAGAAGCGATCTTCGACGAATCCTTCAACAGCATGTTTGTGTTGCGCATCGCAGGGAATGTTCTGGGAGCGGAAGGGCTCGGTTCACTGCATTATGCGCTGGCTCATCTCGGCAGCAGTCTGCGGACGATTGTCGTCCTGGGCCATGCGAAATGTGGTGCCGTGACTGCCGCAGTTGATGCGTATTGATCTCCAGAGGCTTACGTTGACATCGCTTCGACGCACGGGTTGCGGACGATTGTTGATGGCATTCAGATTGCCGTTCGTTCGGCCGCGCGGGCACTGGAGCTTCACGGCGGCAAGAGCGTCGAATCGAGAGTTGATTACCGATCGCTGCTGGTGGCCGTTTCGGTATATGTCAATGCGGCGGTGTCCGCTCTGGAGTTGCGACAGGAGATTTCTGGTCTGTCACTCACAGATCGCCCTGACGTCAACTTTACCGTTTACGATTTTGAATCGCTCCGAGTGCAATGTCTGCCAACTGACGATCAGACGGCGACCGTTCCTCGTTTTCTACCGGCCCCGGCTTCTGCAGATGCTCTCTTCAAGTACGCGAGTGACGTTGCTAAGGCGTTCCTGGAACTTGATGACGACGCCTTCGAACGCAACGCGCGGCTGACCATCAATCCGTGAATCGCAGCTTGGTGACACGATTTGTCGATTTGAGTTACGGGGTTCATCCAAGTTGATCATGGAAAATCAACTCACACAAACCCCGCAGGTCAATACAGCGTCAGACCAACCAAGGTAATTAAGCGATGATCCCGAATTGACTCATCGCCTATGTCCTCGGAGTTCTCGACATCAGTGAAGCCGGGCGATCTGAATTCAAATTACGATCACAGTGCATGCTTTGATCAAAGCATGTCTGCGAAAGCCGGCTTCTGTGTTAGCTCCCCAAGAACTCTTCGAGCTGCTGCATGGTGCCGGTCCAGCCGCCGCGCATGGATGGATGGAAGTTGGTGAAGAAGTCGCGTTGGGCTTTCGTGCCGTTGAGCGGTCGAGCTTCCACGGTGACGACGGTGCCTTTGCCAATCCCGGCGTGATCGACGAAAGAAACCGTCGTCAGCACTTCCAATGGAAAATCTTCGGCTCATCGCAAAACCGTGGGGGTAACTGGTAAAGAGCGGACAGACTGGTTCAGCTGGGGTTGTGAGTTCTCAAGTCGCAACTTCAACGGAGTCCCAGAATGTCCGCTCAAGCGTTTT